>DATBEY010000284.1:0-13036 GCA_036558765.1 Binatia bacterium
TCTTCGATGAAGCTCACGGCTTTATCGGACCGATCAATGGCGTTCCAGGACTCCCGAAAGAAGCGATCGCCTTCTAGCCCGCGGTCTGCCAATGCCCGGACGCTGGAGAGCGAGACCATTTCCTCTGCTGATTTCGGCGCGACAAAAATCGATACCACGCTGCCTTTCCATCCTGCGGAGGATGACGGCTTAACGCCGCGCCATAACTCTACCGGCATTTCTTCCGGCATCGGTCGAACCGCTTGAGTCATAGGGGGCCTCCTTAAAACGAAACCGGCCACTGAAAGGCAGTGGCCGGCGTGTGAAAACTCTCTCGACTGCAGCTTCTAACCCGCCGTGTCCGCAAAAAACCTGCTATCCTCGATCGGCGGCACAGTCTTGTTCTCTTCCGAGGATGCGATCAGCGGTTTACCGTCCGGTCGGACCCGCATCTCTTCGCCGCCCTGCTTCTGCCCTTTGACGCCCGCGCCGACGCGCAGCACGACCAGATTTTCGCTGCCGGTATTGAGATAACGATAATAGGCCCCTTTCGGGATCATTACGCCCTGGTTTTTCTCTACTTTGATTTCGCCGCCCTTTTCGTCGAACACGCTCATTTGGCCTTCGAGGACGATAAACGCATGGTCTTCATCGAGGTGCGTGTGAATCTCATTTTCACCGCCTTCATAGTTGATCTTGGTGTGGATCCACATATTCTCGGTCTCCGCGACCAATTGGGTGATGCGGCCCTGTTTCATATAGGGCGTGCGCAGTGAAAACTTCTGCGTTTTGGGTTTATCCGTGGGTTGCAACTTTCTCGCTGCCTGCATGATGACTCCTTTCAACCTGTTTTATTAATTATTGATACCGTCGACTCTCAGCTTGTACAGATCGATAACGTTCTGGCGCACGACTTTATCGATCACCGGTTTGGGCAAATGGCCAAGCTCGTCGGCGATGACTTGACGCGAATGCGGCCAGGTCGAAGCGGCGTGAGGATAATCGCTCGACCACATAAAGTTATCTTCGCCGAACCAGTCCATCATACGCCCGCCGCAGGGATCGCTGAAGAAGGTTGCATAAACCTGCTCCCGCACGTATTCGCTCGGCAGTTTTTTCATATATGGCAGGGGCGCCTTCGGGCTGTGACGAACGAAGTATTTATCCCACTCATGACAGTAAAACGGAATCCAGCCTACTTCGTTTTCGACATAGACCAGTTTCAGCTTGGGATTTTTCGCCAGCACGCCGCCGAAAACGAAATCGAACAGGATGTTGGCGGCGTCGGTAAGCTTCTGGTTAACCGTCATGCGGTAAGTATCCAATCCCTTGCGGTCGAAGCGGCTGTAATTGAAGCCGGTCAGGATGTGCACATTGACCGGCATGTCGAGCTCAGAGGCTGCTTCCCAGAACGGATTGTAATGCTCGCTGGTGAACGGCAGGTGTTCCGGGGGAACCTGCCAGATCATACAACCGATCATGCCGGCCTTTTTGCAGCGCTCGAGTTCCTTAATCGCATTCGGGATGTTGTACATCGAAATCATCGGAATGCCGAATAGCCGCCCGGGCGCGACATTGCAGTAATCGATCATCCAGTCGTTGGCGATTTGAAAGCAGGTTTCCTGGAGTTCGGCATCTTCAAGGGCATAAAGCCGAAGTCCGTGCGTCGCATAAAGAACTTCCGCGCTGACGCCATCGACCGCCATTTCGTCGAGTCGCGCTTTCGGGTCGTGACCGCCCGGCTTTTCCCCCGCGGTGTTCCGCGGTGGAAATTTCGGAAACTTGGGCTTGAGACTTGGGGTCAGATTGGCCTCCCACAGGTCCGGCGGCTCCATGATATGGGAATCTGACGAGACGATTTTATCCTTGCCTAAAACTTGTTCCGGGTTTCGCCTGACGGCTGCGGTGGTACTCATGCTCAATTCCTCCTGTTACCATCCGAATCGTTAAGTTTATGATCTATTCCTTTTTAAGATTTTTGTCTAGTGGACCGAGGCTTAGCCGCCAAGGGAATGGACATCCACGACAGCATACGTTAAAGAATTTGGAGTCATGCGTAAGATTGCTCCGCTGGCGGAGATTTCGCTCGCGATTTTCCTGCTCTTTCCGGCATTGATTTTTGCGGCAGAAGCGCAAAATGCCTTTAACGAAGGCGTGAAATACTACCAGGCGGGAAAATACAAGGAAGCGGTGGCAGCGTACAATCGCGCGATTAAATCCTCGCCCAAAGCCGACGAGCCTTACAACAACCGGGGTCTCGCCTATTTCAAGCTGGGTCAGAACGACGAAGCAATCAGAGATTATGACGAAGCGCTAAAACTCAATCCGAAATCCACCGATGCTTATTTCAATCGGGGCAATGCCCATCTTGCAAAAAAACAATTCGACCGCGCGGTCAAGGATTTTGATGAAGTACTCAAGCTCGATCCCAAGGCGCCAAAGGCCTATCGACAGCGCGGCCTGGCTCACAATGGTTTGAATGAATTCGAACAGGCGATTCGCGATCTGACCGAAGCGCAAAAGCTCGATCCCAAAGATGCTGAGATTTATTACAGTCGCGGCTTTGCTTATCGGCGTTCGGGGCAGAATGATCGGGCGATCCAGGATTATTCCGAGGCGATCAAGCTAGAGCCGAAAAACGGCGAAGCCTATAACAACCGCGGCAATGCTTATTCGCTCCTCGGTCGCTACGATGACGCGGTGAAAGATTATGACGCAGCGATCAAGCTCGAACCCAAAAACGCCAGGATCTATGCCAATCGCGGCGTGATTCGGGCGCGACAAGGCAAGAGCGATGATGCGCAGACAGACTTCAAGAAAGCCATTGAGCTGGACCCCGCTCTGAAGAATAAGCTCGAGCCGCTCATGACACCGGTGAAATGATCGATATCCGCAAAAGTAGCTGGGCGCTGATTTTTGCCTTGGCCGCGATTGGATTTTTTCCAGCGATCAGTGGCGCGGCGGGAATCGAAGAGCCGCTCAAGACCGCTCTGGAGCTTCACGAATCGGGAAAAATCAAAGAAGCGATCACCGAATACGACAAAGTCATCAAGGCGCACCCGAAGCTCGCCGAAGCGTATTTCAACCGCGGCAACGCTTATTATGATCTCGGCGTCAATCAGCAGGCGATCAAAGACTACACCGAGGCGATTCGGCTGAATCCGAAGGACGCCGAGGCGTATTACAACCGCGGCAATGCCCATCGCCGTCTCAAACAAGACCCGGCGGCACTCAGCGACTACAGCGCTGCGCTCAAACTGAATCCGGAAGACGCGCGCAGCTACGTCAATCGCGGCAGCATTCTTTTCGATACGCGCCGTTATGACGCCGCGGTCCAAGATTTCAGCGAAGCGATTCGTATCGAGCCCGGCGGCGCGCAAAATTACTTCAATCGCGGCAATGCCTATCTGGCGCTCGATCAAAAAGACAACGCGATCAAAGACTATGATGCCGCTTTGAGCCGCGATGCCAATCTGGCCGACGCCTATTACAATCGCGGCATCGCCTATGCGGATCTGGAAAAATATGCTGACGCCGTGCGCGACTTCAGCGAAACCATTCGGCTGAATGCCAAATCCGCGGCAGCCTTTTACAATCGCGGCCTAGCGCAGGCGAAGCTTGGGAAATATGAAGACGCCGTTGAGGACTACGGCGAAGCGATGCGCCTCAACCCCAAGGATCCCGAGGCCCCGTTCAATCGCGGCCTCGGCTATATGCGGCTCGATAAATACGATTACGCCGCGCGCGATTTTGGCGAGGTTATCAGTATGCAGCCGAAAAATGCCGACGCATACGTCTATCGCGGTCTCATTCGCGTTTATCAGAACCGGGATAAGGAAGCCGACGCCGACTTTCAGAAAGCTTTTCGGCTCAATCCAACGCTAAAAAACAAGCTCCGGCCGATCATTGACGAAGCCAAAGCCAAAGCAAAGCCGAAGGAATAGCGCACGCCTTTAGGGAAATAGAGAACGCAGGCATGGGCGAGACTCGTGTAGATCTGCTTCATCTCCTGGAAGACCTCAGGGACGCCTACCCGGGAGCGCTCGAAGAAACCATTTTAACGGAGATCATGGCCAACGCCCTGGACTCCGGCGCTTCAGTAATTTCCTTCGCCTGCAATTCGGCGGAGCGGGCGCTCACGGTGATCGATAACGGGTCGGGCATGCAGCGGCGCGATCTGGCGCGTTTTCATGACATCGCTTCGAGCAATAAAGTTCGCGGTCAGGGCATCGGCTTCGCCGGGGTCGGCATCAAACTCGGACTGCTCATTTGCGAGGAAGTTCTAACTGAAACGCAGCGCGGTAAAAGCCATGTCGCATCCCTGTGGCATATGGCGTCACGCCACCGCGCGCCGTGGAAATGGGTGCCGTGCGCCGGAAGGGTTCACCAGCGCGGAACGGCGGTTCGCCTCAAATTGCGAAACCCATTATCACCTTTGCTCGATCCCGGTTATTTGGAAGCAACTCTGAGACGCCATTTTCGGCCGCTTCTCGATCCGGCTTTCAATGACTTTCTCACACCCCATTATCCGAACGGGATTGCCATCGACGTCAATCAGCAACGGCTAGCGAAGCAGCGCTCCATGGCACCGCTTCAAGCGCCGCTTGAAATCCGCTTGCTCCGCAAACGCAAACCATCGGCCCTCGGCTATTTGTTTCGTGCAGATAAAGCGCTCCCGGAAGATCAGCGCGGGATCGCGATCAGCACTTTCAGTAAGGTGATACGGCGCGGATGGGATTGGCTGGGCATGACACCGCACGCCGCGGAGCGAATCGGCGGCTTGATCGAAGTGCCGGAATTGGCGGCATGCCTGACGTTGAACAAAGGCGACTTTATCCGCACCGGTACCCGCGGCGCAGCTTATCTCGCGTTTCGTAAAGCGATTCAGCAGGCGGTATCGCGACAGCTTGCCGAATGGGGCGATGCGCCGGGCGCGAGCGAAGAAGCGCCGCCGCGCGAGGTGCGTCCACTGCAGCGCGATCTAGCGCAACTGCTGGAAGATCTCGCAATGGATTTTCCATTGCTCTCGAGCTTGGTCGAACACCGTGCCGGCGGTCAAAAGCGCTTGCCGCTCGGCAACCGCGGTAACATTACCGATGGCCGGAGTTTTGTTGCCGCAGCTCTGACGGCCCTCGAGGAACGCGACGAAGATCAGGCGGCAGGACGAGGCGGCGCGCAGGCGCGTCAAGACGATACTCCGACGGTGAATGAGCCATCCGCGGTCTTCACGTTGCCGCAACAAGCAGTTCAATTGCCCGGCAAATCGGGCGCGCGTCGTCCCGCTCATTATGGTCTCGACATTCAATTTGAAGATCGACCGGATGATCCTAATTTAGGGCGATTGGTTGAATCGATCATCTGGGTAAACCGCGCCCACCCCGCCTATCGCCGCGCGTTGGCCTCGCACTCGATCGGCTATCACATCGCGCTCACGGTCGGCATGTCGTTGGCACCCCTGGCCGCCGAACCGGCACAGCAGAATACTTTTCTGCTGACGTTCTTAACTCGTTGGGGCCAGGTCCTCGACAAATCAGCGGCACGGAACCGAGCTAGCCGGCGCGGCTGATATGGCCGCAGATTATCTAACACGCCTTTTCGCTTTTTGCCGCGAACACTCGGCTGCTAACCCCGAAGCGAAGCATGACCTAAACACAGGCCTTCGCTGGTGGGACGGAAAATAATCCTCGAAAATCGTAAATGAGAGAAGAACGCGACCGATTCAGTCGCGCACGACGCTCCCGGCTGTGGTGGCGACGAATGCCGCTTGCGCTGAATCGCGGAAGATCCCTTTCGGATCTTCGCCGCGCTCCACCGCCTGAATGGCCTGGCGCAAAATGTTTCGAAACATCATGACGCCGCGATCCGACGTGACCAGATGTTCGAGCCCATGAATTGCGATCGGCCCCTGCCCTTCCACCGCTTCCTTATCGTCGGGGTGACGCTGCGTGTATTCGTAGCTTGTGTTGGTGCGGCCGCCCGGCGCAAGCTGCTCGCGGCCGGATAGTTTTTCCATTTCGTTGTCGGGCAGCCAACGAATGCTCGCTCCGAGCTGGTGCGTGTCATCAACCGGCACACAATACGTGACGGCACGCACGCGCTCGATTTTCGGCTCGTCGGTATACACGAGATGAACATTGAGCGGCATGATCATCTCCCAGACAAGCTCCCAACATTTACTGCTTTCCAGTCTCCGCTTGAGCACGAAACGCATGCCGTTACCGGTTTCTTGGTATTGCAATGCGTCGGGATCGATGCCGTAGGTTTGCGACGGAAACTGCGCACCGCTGTGGCGCGTGTGAAGCCAAAAAGTATGGAGAGCGTCCATGAGATTTTCTTCGGCCTGCAGCCAATTACAATTCACCGGACCGCCCACTCGCGGTCCCATACGCGCCTTTAGCGTACCGCCGGGTTTTTGCCAAACGTCATAAATCGGGAATTCCGGTATTTTATCGAGCGGTCCCATGTAGGCGAAGACCAAGCCGCCGAATTCGCACACGGGATAGCATGGATGCTGGATGTGTTTGAGGAACGGATTGTCAGTGGATTCCAAAGGCATTTCGAGAACATTGCCTTCCACGTCGTAGAGCCAGCCATGGTAGCAACAACGGAGCCCGCGTTCTTCGACGCGAGCGTATTCCAGCGAAGTTCCACGATGGCTGCAACGAAAAAACAGTAAACCCGCCCGTCCTTGGCCATCGCGAAAAGCAATCAGGTCTTCGCCAAAAATGCGCACGCGCTTGGGAACGTCCTTGAGCTCCGCCGCGAGGCAGACCGGCTGCCAGTACCGGCGCATCAGCTCACCGCACGGTGTGCCCGGGCCGACTCGCGTGAGGAAAGGATCGGGTTCGGGGATTTTTAGGCCGTAAGCGCTTTTCATGACATGGTCTCCATCTTACTTGCAGTTCACCGGGCTTCTATCCATAAGACCCGATAAATCCCGCCTAAATCATGACGGTCGCGTCTTCAAACGAAAGGAATGCTAGTCGTTTGACTATTTGAGCTTGTCGAAAAATCTTTCCTTCTCTAGCTCCTGCATCAAGCTCAAATCAATGAAATTCTCAGGCTTGGCGTCGGGCCGTTTGAGCTCTTCGAGCACGGCTCGGGTTTCTTCGACGCTGGGAAATGGGCGGGGTTGGATGAACCGCAGCGCATAACGGTAACCTTCTTCAAGAATATCAGGATCGCTGATGCGCATATATTTTTTGAGCACATTCACGGCGAAGTTCTTTTGCGTGCGAATCCCGTGAATGCCCTCGATTTCGGCGCGCAAAAAATTGAGTGCGGTGGGCCGCTGACGCTGGATAAAACTCCTGGTCGTCGCGATGGCAACGGCAGGATACTTGTAATCGAGGCTCTCAAAATCGCCCAGTTCTTTGAAGCCGGCTTTTTTCGCTGCAGTCAAGACCGGTGGAGACAGCGAACCGGCCGAGATCGCTCCAGCCTTCATCGCCGCGAGCAGTTCGGGGATGCCGCCGACCTGAACGATGGTTACGTCTTTCGCAGGATCGAGGCCGAACTTTCTCAGATAACGGCGGATCACGAGATCGCTGAGCGCGCCGAAACGGCTGACGCCAACGCGTTTCCCCTTGAGATCCTCAGGCGACTTTATCTCTGGGGTGACCACCAGACTCTGCGGGATGATCGATACGAGCGTCTGTACATTCACAGTGTCCGCGCCTTGCAGCGCTGCTTGGATCGTACCGTTGCCGCCAAGCTGAATCATCGGCGTCTCGCCGGCGATCAGCGCTGCGGTGATGGTCGCCGCGCTCCGGATCAAGACTAAATCAACATCCAGGCCGTATTTCTTGAAAAAGCCCGCATCATAGGCGACCCAAGTCGCCAGCGACCAGGAACTCTCCGCCGAATAGGCGGCTTTGAGTTTTGTCATTTGCGCCGAAGCAGGTGAAGAAGCCCAGGGACACCACAGCATCGCCGCGACCAGAGCTGCAAGGGTTTTTTTCATGATGCCGCCTTTCTAATAGCCTTCGCCCCAGACGATTTCCACGCCAAGCTTTCGCTCCCGCGCCCGGCTGAGAATGATGTCGGCGATCGCCAGCTCGGCGATGCCTTGCCCACCGTTGTTTTTGAAGACCGTGATATCGGAATGGCTCTGCCGCCCCGGCCTGCTGCCGGCGACAATTTCGCGCAGCTCGGCGATCTCATCCCAGCGGAGTTGGCCGCGCGAAACCTGATCGTAGATATCGCCCTGCTGATCCTGGATCGCCAATTCCCGGGAAGCTATGCCGATCACGTCAGCTCGCAGCAAAGTTTCGTCGTCGAGCTCGCGCCGCTTCTGCGCAATCGTGCCCGCTTGCACCATGCCGATGTTGCTGCCCACGATCGAAGTCACATGTGTCCCTGCGCGTAACCACGCGCCGTCGAATACCGGATTGTTGGTATTGGTCGCGGCGACAACGACGTCTGCTTTGCCGACCGCTTCCGCCGCGCTGCCGACGGCTTCGATATCGAGGCCAAGCACGCCGCTCATCTCTGCTGCAAAATGCTCGCGATGCGCTGCCGTCGGGCTATAAACCAGCACTCGCGCAAATTCGCGAATCGCTTTCATGGCGACCAGATGATTGCGCGCTTGTTTGCCCGAGCCGAGCAGTGCCAGCGTCTGCGACTCGGCTCGGCTCATCCACCGAGTGCCAACGGCGCTGATCGAAGCGGTCATCAGGTCGGAGGTGCGCAGCGCGATATTGTCCCGCGTCCTGCCCCGCTGCGTCGAGGAGAGGATCATCGCCAGCGGCACGGCGGAGCGGGCGTCGAACAGGAGATCGACCAGCGGACTCCGCGAATGATAGGTTTGCACGCCGCTGCTGACGGCGAGGATCTCGCTCTGGATACGCAGGCCGGTTTTGCCGCCGGACGGCAGCGCCGCCGGCATCCAGCAGAGACGGGCATCGCCGAAATGGAGCCGCCGGCGCGCAAAGTTGATTTCGGCGTGAGCGCCCCAGTCGGCAAACGCGCGTTCAACCGCGTCGATTGCTTCGCTCATCGTAATTAGGCCTTCGACTTCTTCAGGGCGGAGGATCAGCATCTAAATTGCTTCTGGAAGTTAAGGCGAAGGCATGAAGCCCTTGTCGATCCACTCGCTCAAGTCCGCGCCAAACCATTCGCTCGGTAACTCGCGCCCGAGTCCACCTTCTTTGCACGCTCGGTAAATCAACGCCCCGACAGCGGCAAACTGAATGCCGACGCCGGTGTTGCTCTTGTAATAGATAATCTGTCGATCTGTTTTTCTGCCTGGATGTCTGCCGATCAATACTTCTCCGAGCTCGCACACCTTGTCCCAGGCAAACTTGCCTTGGTCGATCAAATCCAGGAGCTCGCGCTGTTGATTGGTGATCGCGGTTTCGCGGTTATTGAGCACGATAAAATCGCTGCGCATCATGGTTGCCGTATCCGCTTCGGTGCGCCGGTGCACGCCATCCGTATTGGCAATGGTCGTCACCAATTGCCCCGGTTCGAGCCAGTTGCCGTCGAATACCGGTTGGCTCGAGTTGGTCGCGCACATGACAATGTCCGAGCCTTTGACGACCGCCTCCGGACTGGCCACCGGCTGGACTTCGACGTTTAGTAATTCGGTCATCTCTTCGGCGAAACGGTCGCGATGTTCTTTGGTGACGCTATAAACTTTTACCCGCTCGATTTCGCGCACCGCGCAGATCGCTTCCAGATTCGTGCGCGCTTCATTCCCCGAGCCGAAGATGCCGACGATCTTAGCGGTCTTTTTTGCCAGGGCTCGATGGGCGATGCCGGTTGTCGCGCCGACCCGCACCGCCGAGAGACTGAAATCGTGTACCAATGCCAGCGGCTCGCCGGTCTGCAAGCTGAAGAGCAACACGAATCCCCAGCTGCGTTTGAGCGGCGAGGGGAAATCCATCCGCTTTGACCCGGCCACGATTCGTTCCTGCACGATGGTCGAGTCATAGCGTAGCGCGGCAACGCCGGAACTGGGCACGGCGCCGGGAATAATATTGGCCATGTAGCCTGGCTGATCTAAGTCGGGAGGGACTTTGTAGCGGGTCCGCGGCCGATTGACTGCAATCCCCCTCGCCTCTTCCGCAAAGGCGCGTTCCATTGCGTCGATGCAATCGCGCATCTTTAAGACCTGACGAACTTCCGGATCGCTGATCAACAACATGGACTTGCCCTCCGCGCCAGATTCACCACGGATCTCATTTCCAAGTCAAATCACTCGCCGCCGCCGTTAGCGCTTGTATAAAGCCTTGTAAAAGCCCTGCTTGTCCAACTCGCGCACCAGAGTTTCATCGGCCAAGTCGCCGAATTTCAGTTCCTTTTCCTTCCCTCCCAAAGGTGTCAGTCCGATCGCGGTTTCCATGCCGGGTTGATTGAGATAGGGAATCTCAGGCACCCAGGCCTTGTAGGCGTCATAGCTTTTTTCCAGAACGACTGGATCGCTTCCCTTGAGATAGCGGGCGATGATTTTCAGCGAGATATCTCGCTGGGTATGAAACACCGCCAATGCCTCTGAATAGGCGCGCAGGAATCGGCGTGCGATCTCGGGCGATTTTTTCAAGAATGATCTCGTGGTTAACACCACGGTGTTTTGATACTCAAGGCCTGACTTCGAGAGATCGAGGAGTTCCCGATAACCGAGCTGGACGGCGAGGATCGTCGACGGCGGTTGAAGGGTTGCGGCTTGAACCGCGTTTCCCGCGAGCGCGCTCATCAGCACGCTGGCATCGCCTATTTGAATGATCGCCACGTCCTTGGCTGGCTGCAAGCCCCATTTTTTAAGCGCGTATTGAGCGGCGAAGTCCGTAAGACCGCCAAAGCGCGTGATGCCGATGCGCTTGCCGCGGAGATCATTCGGAGCGCGGACTTCCGGGCGGCCGACGATGGACACGTTGATTTGGTTGACGGCACCTGCAATCGCCACCGGGTCGGCTCCCCTGGCGTACGTCGAAACCAGCGGACTTACTCCCGAAAGGCCAATTTGTACTTCGCCAGCTAACATTGCGGCCATCACACGCGGAGCAGCGTTGATGTACAGGAGCTGAGTTTTTAGTCCTTCCCGTTCGAATAGTTTGAGATCCTGCGCGATCCAGAAAGGCGCACCGGATGGTACCAGCGCCGAGTAAGTGAGGTTGAGCGGCTCGAGTTGCGCGCCGAGACCGACCCCACCTCGCGCACCCATCAGAATAACAAGGCTGAAGAAGACGCTAACAGCCGGCGCAGTCCTCATTCTCGGCGGCATAACATCTCGCTGCTCGGCTCAGCCCAGACCATAAAGCCGGCGCGGATTGTCGCATAGAATTTTCTCGATAACATGCTCCGGCACATCTTTTCTCTCGCGCATATTTCTAACGAACTCCGGTTCTTTCGACGGGTCGTTATGGCCGTAGTCGGAACCGATGACCATATTTTCTTCCCCGACATAATTTAGCAAATGTGCTAGCTCTTCGTCAGCTTCGCAGGCGATCCAGAATCGATACTCGTGAAAAAAATCCCGGGGATTCTTGAGCTTGAAGTCCGGACGCGCTGAGCGCTTGAGCACGTGCCAGATATACGGCACCCAGCTAGCTGCCGCTTCGATGAAGCCGAAGCGCAGTTTGGGAAACTGCTCGGGAATCCGATTGGCGACGAGATCGCGAAATGCGACCACCGGCAGAACGCGATTGTGCGCGAAGGTGTGATTACGCTCGACATCAAAGAGCTGCATTAAATATCGACTGCCAGACCCGGTATGGATGCAGATCGTCATATCAAGTTCTTCTGCTTGTGCGTAGACGGGATGGAAATAGGGATTATCCAGCGTGAGATTACCTTCCATGCCGCGGAAGAATATACCCACAGCACCGTGCTCTTTCGCCCACTTCATCTCGGACAGCGACGCGGCAATGTCCCGCAGCGGTAAGATTGCGACCCATTTGAGTCGCTCGGACGATTTCGCACACGCATTGGCAATAAAGCGGTTATACGCACGGCAGAGAGCGCTCTCCAGTTTCGAGTCGCCGGTGAGGTACACTAGAAACAGTGTTGGATAAATCACCTGGATTTCTACGCCGATTTTATCCATATCTTTGAGGCGCGCGATCGGATCCGTCAGCTCGCGCACGCCGAGATGAATATCACCGCGGCCAGATTCCTTTTTCTGCGCCGACGGCGTAATCAAGCTAAAGCTCGCTTTCCCGGCGGGCTTGGGAAAAATTTCACCATCAATCAGCCAAAAGGCGTTGCGGTCTTTATACCAAGTGTCGTCGGGAATTTTCGCCAGCACCGGGCGGCGCGGGTACATTTCATTGTCGATGAAACTCCACATCGCTTCGGATTCGGCAATGTGGGTATCGGCATCTAAAACTCCGGCCATAAATGTCCTCCCGGAATTGATTTAACAGACGATCGGAGAAGGATTTCTCCCTCCGGTCGAAATGACAACCTGGTTGCCGTTCGAATAGTAAGCCATTGCCAACAATAGCGTCTGTCATCTCGAACGGAGTGAGAGATGTTTCTCGAATTTGAAGGACTACGGCGATATTTTCATCGCTTCAAGTTGTCGATGAATCCCGAATTCAACAGCCGTAAACTTTCCGGCATTTGTCCCTTCGCTTTCGGTGTCGTAGAGACCAATTGCGCAAGAATGAACTCCAAGCCCTTGCGCTCCGGCATCACCAGCACGCCGGCGCCGTGTTTTGCCAGGTAGTAGTCGTAACTGAAATGGCCGTCGTCAGCGCTCACGCGAATGTACTTTTTGCGTGAATGGCCGTCGAAGATCCACCGCTCGCAACGCGAAATTTATCTTGCGCAGCGGCAGGAGCCCGGCTTCCCACCAACAAAAAACCCGCGATCACCAAGACGCGTGACAACTTCAAGGTTGTCTCCTCTGAACCTTATAGCAAAATCTGGATGCGCACGAGAAGGCGCTAGGAAAGCGCAGCACGCCGACGGTAGGACCGGTGCGACGATCGGTTTAACCGACGCAAAAGTCTTTGGCAGCCTGAAACAGAAAGTAAGCTCAAAAACTTTTTTGCGCGCTCTGAGCGACGCTGCTCGGGTGCAGCATCGCCAACTGCTGATCGCGTAAACGAGT
>DATBEY010000285.1:0-3655 GCA_036558765.1 Binatia bacterium
AGCCTGCGCTCGCCCAGGCATAAAAAAACCCGGGGAAAATTTCCTCGCGTGCCTCCCGGAATGACAACGCCCGTCATGAATCGCCTCCTAGTGAAAATTTTTGTCCGTTCCGTGTGGCGCTGAGCCCAGTCGAGCGGGAGAGAATCTATGGATTCGAGCGAAAAGGTCAATCTCGCTGGGCTAAAGGTTGTTAGCTTCGAGAGCCGGCGCGCCAAAGAGATCGCCGAGCTGGTTCGCCGCTATGGCGGAGAGCCGATCACCGCGCCTGCCATGCGCGAGATTCCGCTGAGCGAAAACCACGCTGCGTTCGAAATCCTACCGCAACTTGAAGCAGGTCAATTCGATTTGCTTATCCTGATGACCGGCGTCGGCACCCGGACGCTCAACGAGCTTCTGTTGACCAAACATTCGCAAGAGAAAATTGTCGCGGCGCTGCGGAAGACTCGTTTGGTCACACGCGGGCCGAAGCCAGTGGCCGCGCTGAAAGAGCTGGGATTGCAGCCCTACGTCACTGTGCCGGAGCCGAATACGTGGCGCGAGGTGCTTGCCACTATAGAGCAGGCGGTCGATCTGCAAGGGAAGCGCGTCGCGCTGCAAGAGTACGGCATTCCGAATCCGCAGCTGGTTGCTGGCTTGCAACGGCGTGGCGCCAGCGTTGAAACGGTTGCAATCTATAAGTGGGCGTTGCCCGAAGACATCGACCCTTTGCGCGCGGCGATCAAAAAAATATCGAACGGCGAGGCCGACGTGGCGCTGTTTACAAACGGCGCGCAGGTCGATCATCTTTTTCAAGTCGCGATCGAGGACGATTCCGAAGAAGAGCTTCGGCGTGCTCTCAAGAACATCGTGGTCGGCTCCGTGGGACCGGTGTGCACGGAAGTGCTTCAGCAATTCGGCATCGAACCCGATGTCGTCCCGGAGCACCCCAAAATGGGATCCCTGATCGCCGCAGTCGCGGCGTCCGCGCGCGCCGTCTTGTCGCGCAAGACCAGCCGATAGTCTGTTATTTTTCCCAGCGTCGACATCGATCGTTCGTTGGCCCAACATCCTCAGGATCCGAGTACTCCCCGTTTCCATACCTGACCCCCTTTCCAGCCTGTCGCGTCGAGCTAATGGCTCGGTGTTACTCTGATAGATGTGTTACCTGTTAGGCTGGTTTAACTAGGAGGACGCGAGTGAGCACATTGACTACGTAGAAGGGGTGTAAATCTATGGATTGGCTCGTCGATCCACAAGCATGGATTGCCTTCTTGACTCTGGTCGCTTTGGAAATTGTCCTTGGTGTGGACAATATCATATTTATATCGATCCTGGCGGGGAAATTGCCGGCCAGCCAGCAGAAGCGCGCGCGCAATGTCGGTTTGGCTTTGGCGCTGGTGATGCGAGTAATTCTGCTATTTTCCCTCTCATGGGTGATCGCGCTGACTGCGCCGCTCTTCATTGTCTGGGGACAGGAGATTTCCGGGCGCGATCTGATTTTGCTTCTTGGCGGATTGTTTCTGCTCGCCAAGGCTACATTGGAGATCCACGAAAATCTCGAAGGAGAGCCCGGTCATGCGTCTGCGAAGGTGACGGCGACGTTTACCAGCGTCATTGTGCAGATTCTGCTGCTCGACGCGGTGTTCTCGCTGGATTCGGTGATTACTGCTATCGGCATGGTCGATCAGATCCAGATCATGATTACAGCGGTGGTTGTGGCGATCGCCTTTATGATGGTTTTTGCCGGGCCGGTTGCGCAGTTTGTTCAGCGCCACCCGACGGTCAAAATGCTCGCGCTGAGTTTCTTATTGCTGATCGGTCTCACGTTGCTTGTCGAAGCTTTCGACGTGCACATTCCAAAAGGTTACATCTACTTTGCTATGGGATTTTCTGTGTTCGTCGAGATGCTCAATCTGGGGCGGCGAAGAAAATCGGCGCCGGTTTCGTTGCACGATCGATACGCGGCGGATACTCCCCCACAGACTTGATGGGTCAGATAAACGCCATCCGTGTGAACTTGTCGAGCTGAGCCGAGTTCGAGAGACTGCCATTGTGTGCTTAACTCGTGCTGATCATCCGATGGCACTCGGCGCGAGCCATCACTGATATCACTCTAAAGACTGTGACATTTCTGTCCACCTGCTGTTACGGGAGCACGTGTAATCGTTGCCCAAATGTGCGATGTCAGAAGCAGGAGATAGACGACGAGAGGTAAATACGATGACGCTCATCATCAACAATCAGGAAGTCGAGAAGGTCCTCACGATGGAGGACACGATTGCAGCGCTGGAAAGATCTTATCTACAGCTCGCCGCCGGCGAGGCGGTTTGCCGCCCGCGCATCGATATCCGAATTCCCACCAGTGATCCGGCGCGGAATTATCAGTGGGGTACGATGGAGGGAGGATCGACGGCGGGTTATTTTGCGATCCGGATGAAGTCCGACATTATTTACGAAACCGAGTACAACGGTGTCGTCACTCAGGAGAAGTACTGCACGCGGCCCGGTCTTTACTGTGGCTTAATCCTGCTGACCTCTATCGAAAACGGCGAGTTGTTGGCATTTGTCAACGACGGCTACCTGCAGCACATGCGCGTCGGCGCGGACGGCGGTATCGGCGTGAAGTACCTCGCGAACAACGATGCAGAAGTGGTCGGGATACTGGGCTCGGGCGGCATGGCGCGCTCGCACATGGCGGCGTTCATGCACGTGCGCAAAATCGAAAAGCTGCAGGTGTTCAGTCCGACGCGCGAAAATCGCGAGCGCTTCGGCCGTGAGATGGCGGCGAAATACAACATCGAAGTGAAGGTCTGCAACCGACCTGAAGATGTTTACAAGGGCGCACACATCCTCGCCGCGCTTACCGACTCCGCAGTCGAAGTGACCGACGGGACCCTGCTCGAGAAGGGCACACACATCGTCACGGTCGGCGGCTCCGGCAAGCCGGACCCTGAGAGCTTGAAGCGCGTCGACGTCTACTTGCGCTTCGGCGATACGCCGGCGCCTGTGGGTCATCCCGAGCTCGCCACTGATGCCGAGCACGTCGGCTATGAGGCGCGCCCGCAACAAAGCAAGTTCGGCGACGGCCGCCAAAGCCGGCGCAAGCACGGCAACTCGCTGCCCGATCGACGCGTGACGCTCGCTGACCTCGTCTCTGGAAAAGTAAAGGGACGCACGTCGCCGGATCAGATCACCTATTCGGAACGCGGGAATCTGCAGGGTACGCAGTTCCATGCGGTCACGGGCAAAGTCTACGAGCTAGCGAAGCAAGCAGGTCTGGGGCGCGAGATTCCGACCGAATGGTTTCTGCAGGATATTCGCGACTAACTGGTGCTGCGGTTCCTAATGGTGATCGTGATGCGTAAACGTGAGTAGTAAACTACATACATGGACAGAGAAGCGCGGCGTCCGGTCCTAACAACTGGAGAAAGTCTCAACATCAAAGCGCAACAAATCTTGACGGCGGAGTCTGCCGTTGTCTAGTCTGGGAACGATTCGAATGGAATTGTGCACGGAGGTAAAAAGGTATGGCTTGGGTACGTTGCGTTACGGAAATGGGCATGGGAGTGGATGTGCACGGATTGGATTATACCAACGCCGCGAAGCGAGCGGTGTTCGATGCGATTCATCACAGCAGCCTGGGATTTCCGCGGCTGATCGGCAAGACGGCCGACGA
>DATBEY010000286.1:0-4946 GCA_036558765.1 Binatia bacterium
TTGCCGTGGCGCTCCTGGCGGCGCTTTTTCCGGCATGGCAGGCGATGCGCGTAAGTCCGCTGGAGAACGCCAGGCAGGCGGCCTGGCGGCCTGCAGGAGACCGAACCGTTTCGTGGGCCAATCGTCTCGGACTTTTATGTATCATCATGGCGCCGATTTTTTTGCTCATCGCTCCCACGGTGGGAGATCCCGTCAAGCGGTTTAGCGTCGGCGTCATCGGCATGTTGATTTTTCTCCTGGCGCTCGCCGCATTCTGCCCGGCGTTGATCAGGTTCGTAGTGGGCTGGTTTTGGCGCTCCAAAGTGCGCTTACCCGGTAGCGATGCAGTTGAACCGCGTCTGGCAGCGGATAGCCTGCGGCGCAATCCGGCGCGCTCCGGGATCACCGTCGCAACCGTGGTGATCAGCCTTGCGGCAATTTTTACCATCGCGGCTTTCGTCAGCAGCGTGCGCGGCTCGCTTTTGACATGGGTCGATCAAATGGTTACGGCGGATTTGATTGTCAGCTCCGGCGCGAGGACTGCCGGACCGAGAAACGTGCCACTGCGAGAGGATCTCCTGCCCGAGTTCAAGAAAATCGCCGGCATCAAAATCATCGATCTCTACCGGTTGATTCGTTCGAGCTATCGCCAGAAGCCGATTTTAATCGAATCTTTTTCGGCACGAGATTCCGCGGCGGTGCGTAATTTGCCGATGTTAGCCGGCGATGGCCGGCGCGCGTTAGGTGAGATGGCGCAAGGCAAAGGAGTTATCGTCAGCGAAAGCTTTCAGAGCAAATTCGCCAAAGGCGTGAACGATCGGATCGAGCTCATCACACCGTCCGGTTTGATCAGCTTCGAGATTATCGGCGTCTACGTCGACTATTCGTCGGACTCGGGCAGTGTCTTACTCGATCGCGCTCTCTACAAGAAGTATTGGCAAGACGATTTGGTCGATGCTTTCGATCTTTGGCTCGAGCCCGGCACAAACGAAGCGGCGATCGCCGAAACCATAAAAGCCCGCTACGGCGAGCCGTATCAGCTTTTCATCAGCACGCATCGGCAGCTCAAACAGGCGGTGGTGCGCATCATGGAGCAATCTTTCGTCGTAAACTATGCCGTCGAGATCGTTGCCATCGTGGTGGCAATTTTCAGCGTGATCAATACGCTTTTGGCTTCGATTCTAGATCGTACGCGTGAGATCGGTGTGTTGCGCGCGATCGGCGCAACTCAGGCGCAGGTGCGCCGGATGATTTTCATGGAAGCCGGTTGGATGGGTCTCATCGGCGGCGTTGTCGGGCTGTTCGGCGGCAGCGTGATGGCCTATCACCACGTGGTGTACAACACCAAGGAACTGACCGGCTGGACGTTCCAGTTCTACTATCCCTACGGCGTCGCGCTGTTTACAGTGATTGCCGCAGTCGGGTTGTGCTTTATCGCGGGGTACGGCCCGGCAAAACGGGCCGCGGCCATGCCGATCGTGACGGCGATCGGTTATGAATAGCGCAAGCAGGACGGACTCATGTCTCCGCCTGCGCTGAATTACGAGGTCGGAACCTCGGTGAACATGACGAAGCGAGCGCGGCGATTCTTGACCCGGCATTCTTCGGTATGCTCAAAGCAGGCGGGCGCTTCCTTGCCGTAACTGATCGTCACGAGACGGTCGGTGGCGATGCCTTGGCTGACAAGAAAATCCTTCGCGGTTTGCGCCCGCTTGGCGCCAAGCGCGAGATTGTATTCCGCCGAGCCGATATCGTCGCAATGACCTTCAACCTCGACCCGCGTTTTCGGGTGGGCTTTCAGCCATTCGGCATTTTTTTTGAGAATTTCCTGCGCATCCGGTTCGAGTTCGACGCTATCGAATTGATAATAGACATCTTTGAGCGCCGCCCCAGGCGGAGTGATCGCAGCGACACCGCGACTGATTGCTTCCATGGCGGAAGGGGAGTTTACGGAATTAGTGAGGTTACCGAAGGATTCGGGAGGTGAGAAAAGTTTCGGAGTCGGTGGGTCTCCCGCCGAGCAGCCCGCCAAAAAAAGAAGCGAAATCAGAAACAGCCGGGTATGGCGAGACGCTATTAAGGGCAAATTAGATTATCCTTGGCCGAAATCGTAAGTACGCATATTCTCGATGATTTGGCGCTCTTTTGTCAAGTTTTTTCTGGCTTAGCGCGGAGATGGCGAGTGCGTAACTTGAAAGTCCAAATGCCGCAAATCCCGCCGAACGTATCGATCAGAACGTCCATGAGGCTTGCCGTGCGACTCGGGACGAACGACTGGTGCCACTCATCGCTGATTGCGTAGATCGCCGTAATCGCGATGCTCAAAGCAAGTCGGCGCGAACGGCTACCAGCCGCGTCGTGGTAACGCAAGGCGCGCCATAATAATCCGCCCAAGACAAAGTACTCAGTAAAATGGCCAAGCTTGCGAAACACCGCGTGTAGGCGCTCGATATAATCGACCGGGAGCTGCGGAAAGAGTTGCTGCAGGATGGGCTCGAACGCTCCTGCCGTGTTTGCGCTCGAAAAAATATCGGTGGAAAACACGAAGATTAGCGCGGCCCAGAGGAAAACTGGCAGCCAATTGCGCAGAGACTCGCTGGCGCTGCCGATGCGGGAGCTGGGCATGGGCGATTATTTCACAACCACCGGAAATTTATAATCGCGCGCTCGCACCGAACTCGGCCGAACTTTATTTGTTCGGCGATTGTGGATAAAACTGAAACTAAGCGACAGAGGAAATTACATGAAACACCGAGTCACCTTGATTCCGGGCGACGGCATCGGTCCGGAAGTTACCAAACCGACTTTGCAGATCATCAAAGCAGCGGGGGTCAACATCGATTGGGAGCCACATCTGGCGGGAGCCGAAGCGCTCAAAAAGCATGGTACGACGATCCCCAAAGCGTTGATGGATTCTTTCGAAAAAAATCGCGTGGCGCTCAAAGGACCGGTGACCACGCCCGTCGGTGAAGGTTTCAGCAGCGTGAATGTCGCTTTGCGTCAAAGCTTCAACCTCTATGCCAATCTCCGCCCGATCAAAAATCTTCCCGGGGTAAAAGCGCGCTATCAGAACATCGATCTCGTTGTCGTCAGAGAAAATACCGAGGGCCTCTACTCGGGGATAGAGCATGAAGTGATTCCGGGAGTCGTCGAGAGCCTTAAAATCATGACCGAGAAGGCGTGCACGAAAATCGCAAAGTTCGCCTTCGACTATGCGCGCCGCAATGGCCGTAAAAAAGTCGCTGCCGTGCATAAGGCGAACATCATGAAGCTCAGCGACGGTCTGTTTTTGGACTGCGCGAGAAAAGTTTCCACGGGTTATAAAAGCATTGGATTCAGCGATGTGATTGTCGATAACGCGTGCCTGCAGCTGGTAATCGACCCCTGGAAATTTGACGTTCTGCTCATGGAAAATCTCTACGGTGATATTGTCTCAGACCTCGCCGCCGGTCTCGTCGGCGGTCTCGGCGTTGTCCCCGGGGCAAATCTCGGCGATCGACACGCGCTCTTCGAAACGGTTCATGGCAGCGCGCCGGATATAAAAGGCAAAAACATTGCAAATCCTACCGCCATGATTCAGGCGGCGGTGATGCTCCTGCAGCATCTCTCCGAAAAAAAAGCGGCGAACCGGATCTGCCTCGCTCTGGAGCGGGTTCTGACGCGCGGCGAGGTCCTAACCAGCGATCTCGGCGGCAAGGCATCGACCAAGGCGTTTGCCGAAGCGATCATACGGGAAATCGAGCGCTAGCCGCTCTCGAAAACATTTCCTTTCCCCCCTAGATGTTCTTCCACATTCCGCCGCAGTTGATTGCGCTCGCGGGAGCTCTTTCCTACGCGATTTCCGGCATCGCCGCTCGGCGCGGTTTGCGCTATTCCACCCCGATCACGGTGACGCTGGTTTCATTAACCATTCACGCAACCGGGCTCTGGACGGTACTCTACCTGAGCGGTGGAGTACCGCGAGTTCCTCCTTGGGCGGTGTTTCTTTTTGTTGTAACCGGCACACTGCAGCCGGTCATTCGACTGCTCACCTACGCCGGAATTTTTTACCTGGGCGCATCCCGAGGTACGACGTTACGCAGTTCCCATCCACTGTTCAGCACGGCAATTGCCATCCTCGTCCTCGGCGAAAGAGCTGATTGGTGGGTCCTTCTCGGCACCTTTTTGATCGTCACCGGCATCATTCTGATTTCCTGGCAGCCGGCGGTTCGGCGAGAAGCCTACCCCTGGTGGCATGTGGGGTTTCCGTTGGGCGCAGCTTTGCTGGCCGGCATCAGTCATCCTTTGCGGCGCTATGCGCTGAGTCAGGCAGATGAGCCGCTGTTGTATGCCGCGACGATTGGGCTCGTGTCGCTAGTCTGGATCGGAGGGTATCTTCTATCCCCGCTACCGGGAGAGCGGCCCATCTGGGACAAACGAGCGATCAAGCCCTTTGTTGTAGCTGGCGTGTTCGAGACGCTCGGAATTCTGCTCGTAATTGTCGCGCTCAGCGTCGGCCAAGTGGTGATTGTTTCGCCGATTGTGGCGACGAGTCCACTATGGATTCTCGTTGGCACCTGGCTGTTCCTTCGGGGCATTGAAAAACTCTCTCTGCCGACGGTGCTCGGCGCGTTGTTAGTGGTGGCGGGCACCGTTGCGATTTCGGTCGTGCGATGAACCGATCACTATCTAACAGTATTTCTTGTCTTTCCTCCGAGAGATGACTTAGAATCCAGGCAATTTACCCGCTGAAGGGAAGCGACTCCGCCCCGCTTTTTTCTCGTGCCCACGCCTGAAGATAAAGCCAGGGAAAACATCGATCGTCTGCTGATCAAAGCCGGTTGGGCGGTGCGCGATCAGAGCGACGCAAACATCCTTGCTCATCGCGGCATCGCCATTCGCAACTTCACACTGAAATCAGGCCACGGTTTTGCCGACTACTTACTCTACGTGGACGGTCGAGCTGCGGGAGTTATCGAAGCCAAGAA
>DATBEY010000287.1:0-4854 GCA_036558765.1 Binatia bacterium
CGGGCCGAGGTGGTAGCAGCACGATGCCGCAAAAGAGCAATCCCATCACCAGCGAATTGATTGTCGCGGCGGCGCGGACCAATGCATCGTTATTATCGGCGATGCACAATGCGCAGATTCAGGAACAGGAGCGCGCGACGCACGGCTGGCAGATGGAGTGGCTGGCGCTGCCGCAGATGATGCTCCTCACCAGCGGCGCGCTCAAGCACGCACTCTATCTTGCCGGCCATTTGCAAGCGGACGGCAAGACCATGCGGGCGAACATTGGACGCGCCAACGACGTCATTCTCGCCGAGGCCGCCGTATTTGCGCTCGCCCGCGTGATGCCCAAACGGAAGGCGGAAGAGCTTGTAAAGAAAGCTTGTGCGATGGCGGCGGATGAGACCAAGCCGCTGATTGACGTGGTGCAAAAGTTATCGGAAGGAGAAGTCCCGCACGGCTCTATCGATTGGCAAACTCTCGCCAAGCCCGAAAAATATCTCGGTGCATCTGAGGAAATTCTCGATCGAGTGCTTGAGACCGCGCGCAGCCGTTTTGGCTCAAACGAACCGACCTAATTATGAACAACAACAGAGTAGACAAAATTCTTTCCATGCGCGAAGCCGTCGCCCAATATGTAAGCGATGGCAGCTCGGTGGCGATTGAAGGCTTTACCGGTTTTATCTGTTTTGCAGCCGGCCATGAAATCATTCGCCAACGGCGCCGTGACCTGACCTTGATCCGCATGACGCCGGATCTGATCTACGATCAAATGATCGCTGCTGGGGCCGCGAAGAAACTGATTTTCAGCTACATGGGTAATCCTGGCGTAGGATCGCTCTACTGCATTCGACGCGCGGTGGAAAAAAGCGTTCCCTTGCCGCTGGAGCTGGAGGAATACTCTCATTATGGGTTGGTTGGCCGTTATGCAGCGGGCGCCGCGCGCATGCCGTTTTTTGCGCTCCGCAGTTACATCGGTTCCGATATGCTAAGTGCGAATCCGCTGATCAAAGTGATCGACGATCCTTACGGCACGGGGAAAATCGCGGTTGTGCCGCCGCTGAGCCCGGACGTCGCGATTCTTCATGCGCAGCGTGCGGACCGCCGCGGCAACACTCAGATCTGGGGCCTGGTCGGTATGCAGAAGGAAGTGGCGTTCGCCTCCAAGCATGTGATCGTTGTGGTCGAAGAAATCGTCGACGAAGCACTTATTCGTGCGGATCCGAACCGCACGTTGATCCCAGGATTGATTGTCGATGCCGTGGTGCACGAACCCTACGGTGCGCATCCCTCGTATGTTCAGGGTTATTACGATCGTGACAATGAAGCTTATCTCACCTGGGACAAGCTTTCCCAGGACCATACGGAAGTGATCGCGTGGCTCGATGAGTGGGTTTACGGTCTCGAGAATTTCGCTGCGTATGTGCGTAAAATTGGCCAGGCGCGTTTTGATAAGCTCAAGCCGGAACCGTACCCGGCCGCGTCGGTCGATTACGGGAGGTATCGATGAGCGAAACCTACTCAGCGTCGGAGATGATGATCGCCGTGGCGGCGCGTATGTTGAAGGGGGCGCGTACGGTCTTTGTCGGAGTCGGTCTGCCCAATATCGCGTGCAACCTGGCGCGAATCACGGTGGCGCCCGATATGGAGATGATTTACGAGTCGGGTGTTTACGGCGCGCGCCCGGAGCGCCTGCCGCTTTCGATCGGTGATCCGACCTTGGTGAGCGGCGCCGTCTCGGTAGTGTCGATGGCCGACTTATTCGGATTGTATCTACAGCGGGGCTTAGTAGAAATTGCGCTCCTCGGCGGCGCGCAGATCGATAAATACGGCAACCTCAATTCGTCCGTGATCGGCGATTACGCCAAACCAAAGACGCGACTGCCCGGCAGCGGTGGCGCCTGTGAAATCGCCACCAATGCGCAACGCACCTTTATGATCATGCGGCTCAAGCGCCGCGCATTCGTCGAAAAAACGGATTTCATAACGAGCCCCGGCCATCTGAGCGGCGGTGACAGCCGCGCGCGTCTGGGCTTACCCGGCAAGGGGCCTGAGATCGTCATCACCGACAAGGCGATTTTAAACTTCGACAATGCTGACCGCGAGATGCAGCTGAGCGCACTTTATCCTGGCGTCTCCGAAGCTGATGTGCGAGCTGAAACGGGGTGGGAATTGCGCCGCGCTCCGAAGCTCGAGCAAGTGTCGGCGCCTTTGGTAGAAGAGCTCCGTCTGATCCGCGAGGAGCTCGATCCGAGCGGCATGTACCGTTAAACCAATGGTGCTCGAGCCAAACCGCTTTGTTCCACCTGCCGGTGCATTCAGTAGGGTGATCAAGGTGGTTTTGGATCTGTCATGTTTTGGTCTCTCAGCTCATTCGTGTAGTAAATTTGCGTGCCTTGCGGATGCGCGAACTTTGTGAGCTGATGTTCGTGACATCCGTCGTCCAGAATGTGGCGAACATTCCATCCGCGCACGAGAAATGCGTCGGCCAGTAACTGGCGATGACAGCGCCACGGTACCGCTTCGGCGCACATGAGTGCCGCGCGACGCTCTCCGGCGACTATTTCCATGTCCTTCATAATGCGCGTGAACTCCTCTTGGAGCATAAAATCCGCATAAGCGCGAAACGCGGCAACGCGCCAACCCGTGTTCGGCGAACCGGGAGATGCTTTGCGAAAGCCGCCGAGATCGCCGCGCCAGAGATAATCGATGCCTTCCAATTGAAGAGCAGCGGCTAAAGCAGCGCGGTTGAAATGGGGCAAACGGCGCGATGCCGGCCAGCGCCGGACATCGATCAAAATCGCAATCGCATGCAGGTGCAGCAGTTCAATGTGTGCTGCGAGGCTTCGAGTCGAGTGACCGATCGTATGCAAGGTCTGTGGAGACTGGCATGTCGCATTCAGAGTAGCGCGCATGATTCAGAGCGGGCTGATAGTCAGCATAACTGATGCTATCATCCGGCCATGTGGCATTCTATTCCACTGACACTCTTCTGGTTCGTTTACTTCGGTTCGCTCGGGATCTTTTTTCCGTACTTCAGTCTTTACTTGAGAGAGAACGCTGGCCTTACCGGCACCGAGGTCGGGTTGATCCTGGCGATCTCGCCGCTGGTCGGCATGGTCGCCCAGCCATTCTGGGGGCAACTGGCCGACCGTACGGGCAAGCGCGGCCGATTGTTGGCGCTTCTGACCCTCGGGACCGCGGCAGGCTACTATGGCGTTTGGATCGCGAGCGGCTTTTGGGCGATTGTTATTGCGACGGCAGCTTTAGCATTGGTTGGCACCGCAGTCCTTCCGATGATGATGTCGGTGAGTCTGGCCTTACTTCGAGACGAGGGGCAGCACGCCTTCGGTCGGGTGCGGGTCTGGGGCACGATCGGTTATTTCGTTCTGGTGCTCATTTTCCCGTCGCTTCTCGGATGGGTTCGAGCGCCAGCTGAGATCAAGTCTACCAACATTTCGCAGCCGGGACTGGGACTGATGTTTCCCATGACGGCAACTTTAGTTTTCGCCGCAGGCTTAATTGCTTTTTTTCTGCCCAGGGCTGGCGTGGTCGCGCTGCGCGCGGCACGCGATGACTGGCGCGAGCTCGTGCACAATCGTGTGTTCATACGCTTTTTAGTTTTCGCTCTCGTTGCCAATTTTCTGATGCATGGGCCGATGTGGTTGTTCCCGCTCTTCGTCCGTTCCCGCGGCGGCGATCTCACGACGATTCGCAATATGTGGATCCTTATGTTGCTCTTTGAGATTCCGCTCGTGCTCTCGACGGGCAGCGGTTTGAAACGGCTGGGTGCGCGCGGTTTACTGGGGGTCGGACTGGTGGTTGGCGGGTTGCGGTGGTTGTTGTCGGCCGTTAGCGCCGACGGCGCGCTGTTGTTCGCCGTACAGGCGCTTCACGGCGTGACCGTAGTGGGTTTGAATTTGGGAAGCCCGCTCTATCTCGATGTCGTGGCGCCCGAAAAACTTCGATCCACGGCACAAAGCATTCTTTCAATGGTCGCGGCGGGGATTGCAGCGATTGCGTCCAACGCTTCGGCAGGTTGGCTTCTCGATCACGGCGGGGTCAATCTGCTTTATTTTCTTTGCGGCGTAGGTGCGATCGTCCTGGGTGCTTCGACGTGGTGGATTTTGCCGAGGGCGCAGGGCTCGACACGTAAAGCCGAAGATATAGCATTAACAACTGATGCGCTAGCCTAGCGAAGAAGGTGAGCGGCGTTAAACACGGTCGAAAATCCGTCCTCGGATTTTTCGATCAAAAAGACACGATTTGGCGAGTCAACCGGGAGATGATTCTTCTGGCGGCGGGCGGGCGCGCGCTGCTGATGCAAATCGCGCATCCTAAAGTTGCTGCAGGGGTGGCGCAACACAGCCAGTTTCAAAAAGATCCCTTCGCGCGCTTGCATCGGACGATGGCTGCCATGTGGTCCATCGTCTTCGATCCCGAGTCGCAAGCCCGTGCGGCACTGGAAGGGATTGAGAAAGTGCACGCGAGAGTTCGGGGCGAAGTTGATCCGGACGAAGGATTCTTTGCAGGCACACCCTACAGCGCCAATGATCAGGACTTGCTTTTGTGGGTTCATGCGACGCTGATTGATTCAGCGCTTGCCGGGTACGAGCGGTTTGTCGCGCCCATGAGCAGAACGGAAAAGAGCGCGTACTACAATGATTCCAAACGATTGGCGCGGCTATTTGCCCTTGACGAGAAATTGATCCCGACCGCTCTCGACGACTTTGAAAAATACATGCAGCGGATGATGGCAGGTTATGAAATCACGGTCGGCTCAACAGCACGAACCCTAGGTCGGGATATCCTGTACGCACGGCCTTGGATCTTCAAACTGGCTGGCCCGCTGTTTCGTTTAGTGACGACAGGGTT
>DATBEY010000288.1:0-16389 GCA_036558765.1 Binatia bacterium
GAATAACAGTGTTGATTCTGCCGGCCGTGTTGATCAAGGATGAATCGACAGTCTCATAGGATCGCTTGCTTGGCGAGTAGTTTTTTCACAAGTCTCTGAGCATTCGTCCAGACAGTGTCTCTTCGCTGGCAAAATCTGCCAGGCGGGTCTATTCTCGTTTACGGGCCTCCCGGAATTCCTAAAAATTAGGGCTTTGCAATTCAAAGGGTGCCTTCGGGCAATGGACGGGCTCACGATTTTCGGACTGTTTTCAGTTACGGGAATGCTGATTTGTTATGCATTCGACGATTACAGTCACTGGTTTGTCCTCGGTTTCGCCGTGTCTTGTGCCTTGGGATCTATCTATGGATTTCTTCAGGGTGCCTGGCCGTTTGGAGTCGTGGAAGCGATTTGGTCTGCGGTCGCGGTGCGGCGGTGGACTAGTAAGAACTGAATTTAATATCTGATCGGCTATTTTTGCCGAAGAGCTAAAGCTTAGAAGAGATTTCCTGATGGAAGCGCCGCGTAAACGGCCTGAAGATTTTCTCGAACTGGTGGAGCGTGCCAAGCGCGGCCGATTGAAAGTGTACATCGGTTCTGCGGCCGGAGTCGGCAAGACCTATCAGATGCTCGAAGAAGCGCATGCGCTCAAGAAGCGTGGTGTCGATGTAGTGTTAGCATTTATCGAGCCGCACGACCGGCTCGATACTGCGGCGTTGATCGAAGGACTCGAAGTCGTGCCGCGGGCCCGGGTCGAGTACCGCGGTGTGGTCGTCGAAGAAATGGATCTGGATGCGGTCCTCAAACGGCGCCCCCACGTCGCGGTGGTCGACGAATTGGCGCATAGCAACGCGCCGTTTTGCCGCAATAAGAAGCGTTATCAAGACGTGCTCGAATTGCTCGAAGCCGGCATCAATGTCATTTGCGCTTTCAATGTCCAGCATCTCGAAAGTCTCAACGAGATGGTGAAACAGGCGACCAGCGTCGTGGTCCGCGAAACGGTGCCGGACTCGATTTTGAAACGCGCCGACCAGGTTGTTGACATCGATCTGGCGGTAGAAGATCTCATCGATCGCCTAAAGGCCGGTAAGATATATGCCTCCGACAAAGTCCAATGGGCGCTCGAAAACTTTTTTCAACCCGAGAAGCTCACTGTCTTACGAGAAATCGCTCTGCGCGAAGTGGCGGAGAGTGTTGATCGCACGTTCACCGGAAAACCTAGCAATGGAGACGCCGGCCGGCGCTCGGCGGCGAGCGAACGCGTCATGGTTTGCCTCCCTACACGGCCGCCGCCCAACGGTGCCATGTTGCTGCGCCAGGGATCGCGCCTGGCAGGCCGGTTAAACACGGATTGGTTTGTCGTCCATATCGAAACCAAGGAAGAGGCCAATCACCGGATCGATGCGACGATGCAGCGTTATCTTTTGGATGACGAGCAGCGGGCGCGCGATCTCGGCGCTGAAGTCGTGCGTTTGCGCTCGGAGAAACCCGTGGACGCTTTGCTCGAATTTGCCCGCGATCATGGAGTGCGCCACATCGTTGTCGGTCGCTCGCACAAGCCATGGTGGCGCCGGATGCTAGGTCAGTCGCCGGTTTTTAGATTGGTTACGGAAGCGGCAGGATTCGACCTACACATTGTTTCTTTGGACGATCAGGAGACCAAGGAATGAACCTATACAAGAAACTCCTGCTTGCAGAGGTCCCGCTGGCCATTGCTCTGGCAGTGGTGTGCGTCGTTTCCGTCATAGTTATCTCATCCCTCGGCTCGCATTCACAGCTCATCCTCAAAGACAATTATCGAAGCGTCCTCGCAGCTCAGCGGATGAAAGAGGCGATCGAACGAATGGATAGCGCAGCGCTCTTTATTGTCTCCGGGGAACGCCAGAAGGGAACCGAGCAGGCTGAGAAATATCGGCCCCTATTCGAAGCTGAATTGAAAGTGCAGGAAGGCAACATCACCGAAGCGGGAGAGAAAGAGTTTACCCAAGGCCTTCGTGCCGCATGGATGGACTATCAAGTCAAATTCGATCGTCTGCAAAAGACCACCACCAGCGAGGAAGCAAGGCGACTCTATTTCTCGGAACTGGAAGCTGGCTTCTATAAAGTAAAAACAACGGCGGACGAGATCTTGGCTATCAACCAGGATGCAATGGTGCGCAAGAGTGACGCGGTACGTCGGACAGCAGAACGGATGAACACGATCACGCTCATAGTGGCGCTGACCGCATTGCTCCTGGGTCTGATCGTCTCAATGTTATTGACTCGCCGTATGCTGAAGCCGGTCTCGGCGCTCAGCGAGGCGACGCGAAAAATTGGTGAAGGCAATTTTGATGCACGCGCCCACGTCCGCGGTAACGACGAGTTGGCGCACTTGGCGCGCGATTTCAATGCCATGGCCGGGCGTTTGGCAGAGTATCGCAAGAGCTCGCTCGGTGAATTGCTGCAGGCGCACTTGAGTATGCAGGCAGCGATCGACAGCTTGCCGGACCCGGTGGCGATTTTTGGCGTAGAAGGGAACCTGCAGAACGTCAACCAGGCGGCGGAATCGCTCTTGGGCTTGCGTGCCGATGGCGCGAAAGATCCCCTGAAAAATGTCGACCCGGCGACACGAAGCGTTTTCGAGCGGATGCGCAGTCACGTACTAAGCGGCAAAGGCACCTTCGTACCCAAAGGATTCGAAGACGCGGTGCAACTCACCACGCTGTTGGGCGATCGCTATTTTCTGCCCCGCGCAACGCCGGTTTATGAATCCCGCGGAGTCATCGTGGGGGCCACGGTGTTTTTGCAGGATGTGACCCGACTGCGCCGCTTCGAGGAGTTAAAAAACGATGTGGTGGCGACCATTGCGCACGAGTTTCGCACACCCCTCACTTCTTTGAGGATGGCCGTGCATCTGTGCACAGAAGAGGTGGCCGGCCCGCTGACGGAAAAACAGGCCGAGTTGCTGCACGCGGCGCGCGAAGATTGCGACCGCTTGCAGACGATGGTGGACGATCTGCTGGACATGTCGCGCATCGAGTCCGGCCGCGTCGAGCTTTATCCGTTGCCGACGCCCGTCGGCATGCTGGCCGAGAACGCCATCGAACAGTTCAGGGCCGAAGCGGAGGCCAAAGGCATCCGGTTGAGTGCAGACGTCACGATTCCGGAGGTCAGAGTGCTGGCGGATCACGAGCGCGTCGGGCACATATTTTCCAACTTAATCAACAACGCATTGCGCCACACGCCGCGTGAAGGTGCCGTGACCTTGGGAGCAAACCTGACCAATGGCGCGGTGCGCTTCAGCGTCACAGATACTGGCACGGGGATCGCGAAAGAATACCACGAGCGCCTGTTTGAGAAGTTCTTCCAAGTTCCGGATGGCGGACCGAAGGGAACCGGTTTGGGTCTCTATATCGCCCGGGAAATTGTGCGGGCGCACGGGGGAGATATCGGCATCGAAAGTGACCCCGGCAAAGGCAGTACCTTTTGGTTTACCCTGCCGCGGCCGTCCAACGGCTTCAAACCAGACGCCGCTAATCGTTTGTAGAGTTTCGCTCGCTATCTGAACGTATTTCGCAAAGCCGCCGCTGATTTCAGCTGTCGTATTTCTTGCGCTTTCGCCAAAGCGTCGATGCGTCGATGCCAAGAATTGCCGCGGCCTCATCCAGTGTGGACGTTCGGGCCATGACACGGGAAATGTGCTCCCGTTCGATCGCTTCCAGAGTCATATCGCTGCCCAGTTGGGCTGTAACGGCTTTGGTCTGGACGGAAATATGCGCGGGAAAAGCCTCCGGTTCGATGGTTTGCGCTGGCCACAGAATGGCAGCTCGTTCGATGGCATTGCGTAATTCACGAATATTTCCAGGCCAGGAGTAGGATCGAAGAGCCTCTTCAGCGGCTTTGGACAACTCCTGCGGCCGACGCCGCGCCGATTTTGCGAAAAAAAACAGGAAACGGCGCGCTAGCCGTAAAATATCTTCTGGCCGTTCACGCAAGGGCGGCAGTTGCAGAGTGATCACGTTCAGACGATAGAGCAAATCTTCGCGAAACAGCCCGCGCCGCACGTGATCTTCGATGTCGCGGTTGGTGGCGGCAATCGTTCGCACGTTGGCGCGGCGGGTTTGATTTTCGCCCAAGCGCTCGAATTCTTTCGCTTCGAGGAAGCGAAGCAGTTTCGCTTGCAACGCAGGCGAGATATCGCCGATCTCGTCGAGAAAGAGCGTGCCCCCTTCGGCGGCCTCGACTCTCCCCGGCTGATCACGCACGGCGCCGGTAAACGCGCCGCGGCTATGGCCGAACAGTTCGCTGGCCAAAAGCTCCTCGGATAGAGTTGGGCAGTTCACTACCACAAAAGGTCGGGTGCTGCGGGGACTGAGCGAATGCATCATCCGTGCGAGCACGGTTTTTCCGGTGCCGCTTTCGCCGCGCAATAGAATGGCGGCATCCGAAAGTGCGGCGCGCCTTGCGGTTTCGAGCACTGCACGCACCTTCGGCGAGTCGCTCTCCAATTCTACCTCGGGTGCCGCTTCGCTGAGCCGATTCTCGAGATCGGTCAGTTGTCGGCGCAACTCGCGAGCTTGCATGCATTGATCCATGACATGGCGGATCTGCGCCGGTTGAAAGGGCTTGGGCAAGTAATCCACCGCGCCGCGTTTTATCGCTGCGACCGCGCTGTCGATCGTTGCGTACGCCGTCATCACCACGATCAACAAGTTCGGGCTATCGACTAGCAGCTTGGGAATGAGGTCGAGACCGCTGGCTTCCCCGAGCCGAACGTCCAGAAAAGCCATGTCGTAGGGCTGCTTTGCGATGGCGTCGAGGGCGCCGTGCACAGATGAAACCGCGGTTACGTCACAGCCGAGTTGCTCGAGGCAAAGAGACAATGTCGTGCGAATGTTTTTCTCGTCGTCAACGACGAGCACGCGAAGTTTTTCGGAACGAGGCGATGGATTTGCGGATGGCATCGAAGGCCCTTTGTTCGACGTGATCTCAGGAGACCTTTATTCCGAGCTTACGGGCAAGCTCCGCGAAGGAACTCACCCAGGCGTGCGCCGTTTCGTCGCCGCGCGCTTGCGCGTCGCGCTGGGCGGGGTAGCACTTTTGCAATAGTTCATAAAAAATATTCTGAATTGTCCAGAGATTCACTGGGAACGGGAAATACTCAAGCAGGTCTGCCGTATCTCGAAGTTCCCGCAGCGCGGCAAGCGACGGGTCGGCGGCAAACCTCAATCCCGTGAGCTCTAAATTGTGCCGAAACGCAAATTCCAGGATATTGTTGTCGAGGCTCACGCCCTCGATCTTTGCGGTATCGATTTTTTTAATCACCTGTTGAACGTCTATGGCGGTTCGTTCCAGCGCTCGGCGCAGATCGCTGTTCAGGACCACCTCGGCGGCAGCGGAAAATCCTTTGGGCAGCGGAATATTGAGATCGGTCAGAAATCGCATGATCGGCGCTCGCTGCTCATAAATCTGGCGATACAAAGCTTCAGCTTCCAGCAAGCTGCTCTCCAGGATGGTTTCCAAAACCTTTCTTTGCTCGTCACGAAACAACGATTGCAGTGAGTAATTCGAGTCGCCGAAACGTCGCGCCATCACCCGAACCACCCCGGTCAGATCGGCGCGGGTGAATCGATCCAGCGTCTCCTGGATGGTTTCTCGATAGGTTTTATCGTCCGGAAATTCAGTCACAGCGCCGCTGATGTTGTGATCGCCGAGATAAAACACGCCATAATGCAAGCGCTTCGACTCCCGGGTTATTTTCGAGTGGAGTTCGGTCTGCCCAAACACCAACTTCGCCCGCCCGATGGGAAAAACCTGCCGATGAATACTGGCCACGTCATAGCAATAGATCGTGGTTTCCCGCGGAAATTCTTCGAATACGCTATTAATGGCGTAGTGAGCGGCGAGCTTTTCCCAATCCACTTTGGCCGATTGCACGCGCCGCTCGTATATTTGCGCGCCATTGCCCTGTTCCGGAAGATTGCTGATCGCCGCCGACAGACGCTCGGTCAATTGGCTCTCCAGAGAATCGCCGAAAAGGTTTTGTGCGAGTTGGACCGACCGTCCGGCGAACTGGAGAATTTGCACCGCCTCGATGCCCGCGATGTCATCAAAAAACCAACCGCAGCTCGTATACATCAGCATGGCGTGACGCTGCATTTCGAGGAGCTTGAGCGCCGTCGCCGCGTCATCGCTATCGAACGGTCGCGCCGCATGGCGCGCGAAAAAATTGTCCACGCTTTGGGCCGATCGATCATTGACAACATCGATGTAGGCGTCTCGCGCGGCCCAGGGATCCTTCAGCAATTTTCCCGCGTGTTGTTCCCATCGCGGCGCGACGGTATCGCGCAACCAGTCGAGCGCATTGCGCAACGGCGTACGCCACTGTTGGTTCCAAGTCGGGTGCGCCCCGGAATTGCAGCCGCAACTGCTCCACCAGCGGTCGATCCCGTGGGCGCAGCTCCAGGAACTTTCCTCGACAATTTCCACTTCGTTAGTCGGCGGGTGTCGTGCGAGAAACTCACCGTAATTGGTGAGGGCGATCTGCGAGTCAGCCTCGATACGGTCCAGAACGTAGGCCAAGGCCATGTCACCGAAGCGATGGTGGTGACCGTAGCTCTCGCCATCGGTGGCGATGTGCACCAGTTGTTCCTGCTCGTCTTGCGCCGAAAAGGCATCGTACAATCTTTCGATGAAGCGTTCGCCGTGCGAGAGCAGACCCTCGAAAGCCACGGCGCGGGCGATCGGGCCATTGTAGAAGAATAGCGCCAAGGATTTTCCGGAGGGCAGCCGCTGCTGGTAGGCCCGATTGCTGTTGATGCCTCCATGCTCCAGCTCCAGCCACTCCGACTGGCCAACGCGCCGCGTGCGGGCGGCTTGGTGCGGTGCGAGAATGGTAAAGCGCACGCCAAAATCCGCGAGCAACTCAAGAGTCTCGAGGTCGACTGCGGTCTCCGGCAACCACATCCCTTCGGGCTTACGCTGGAAGCGGGTTTCAAAATCACGAATGCCCCAGGCAAGCTGTGTGATGCGATCACGCCGGTTGGCGAGAGGCATAATCATGTGATTGTAGGGCTGCGCGATGGCCGAGCCATGCCCGGAGAATTTTTTGACGCTCTCCCGATCGGCCGCGAGGATCGCCTCGTAAACAGCAGGCGAGTTTTCTGCCAGCCAGGAGAGCAGGGTGGGACCAAAGTTAAAGCTCATCTTCGCATAATTATTGACCAGCTTAATGATACGGTTCTGGTCGTCGAGAATTCGCGATACCGAATTTGGCGCGTAGCATTCGGCGGTAATCCGGGCGTTCCAATCGTGATACGGCGACGCCGAATCTTGCAGCTCGACCGCTTCGAGCCAGGGATTCTCTCGTGGTGGCTGATAAAAATGGCCGTGGATACAGATGAACCGTTTCATGCGTGATTCCGGGGCTCGGACAATCTTCAATTCGCCCGGTGACAGCGGCGGAGTTCGAGCCTATGGATTCATAATCCAGGTGGTTTTACGCGGGCCGCGCGCCAATACGACCACGCCAGCGGGCGAAACTTTATATTGCTGCTGGTCGCTTTCCGAGTCGTAACCGATTGTCGTGCCGGACGGAATCACATTAGCTTTGTCGATGATCGCATGGCGAATTTTGCAGCCGCGGCCGATCTCCACCCAGTCCATGATCACTGAGTCTTCGATTTGACTGTAACTGTGAATGCGCACGTTTCTTCCCACCACGCAATTGTGCACGAAACTGCCGCTAATAATGGTTCCTTCCGCGACCACGGAATTGACCGCCATGCCTTGGCGATCTTTCCAATCGAAGACGAACTTCGCCGGCGGGTCAAAATAGCCAACGGTGCGCAGCGGCCAACTGCGATTGTAGAGATTGAACGACGGGTCAATGGAACAAAGATCCATACTCGCTTCGTAATAGGCGTCAATGGTGCCGAGATCACGCCAGTAACTCGGCTCTTCGCCCTTCGAGGGAATCGGCACGCGATTTTTGCGGAAATCGTAAGCATAGACATGCTGGTTCCCGATCAGCTCGGGCAGGATGTCGCGGCCGAAGTCGTGGGTGCTTTCCGGTTTTTCGGCATTGGCGCTGAGCGCGTCTACCAGGGTATCGTTATTAAACAGATAATTGCCCATCGAGACCAGCGCAAAATTGGGCTCACCGGGAATGGACTTAGGATCTTTCGGTTTTTCACGGAAATCGACGATGCGCCAGTCGCTGTCAATTTCGATCACGCCAAACTGGCACGCTTCTTCAATCTTCACGGGCAGCGCCGCGACGGTAACATTCGCGTTTTTCTTTTGGTGCTCGTCGATCATCTGGCGCACGTTCATGCGATAGATGTGATCGGCGCCAAATACCGCGACGAGCTTGGGGTTGTGACGCTCCAACAAATACAGGTTTTGATAAACGGAATCGGCGGTGCCCTGATACCAATCCTCTCCGGAACGCATTTGCGCCGGCACCGGAGTGACGAAGTGTTCGCCGAGAAAGTCGCTGGTGCGCCAACCGCGATCGAGATGCTCGAGCAATGATTGGGCTTTGAACTGAGTCAAAACATAGATCGACAAGATGCCGGAATTGACGAAACTCGACAGGACAAAATCAATGATTCGATAGCGGCCGCCGAAGGGCACGGCGGGTTTGGCCCGGTGCTGTGTCAGCGGATAGAGGCGCTCGCCACGTCCACCCGCGAGTACCACGCCTAAGACGTACATCATTTTCCTCTTTTGATTTTCCCCCTAACTCACGAGTTGCCGATACAGGTCCGTGTAATTTTTTGCCGAGCGATTCCAGGAAAAATCCATTGCCATCGCGCGGCGCTGCAGAGCACTCCAGGCCGGGCGGTTTCGGTAAACCGCCAGGCATTCATCGACGGCAGCGAGCAATGCGTCGGGTGTATAAGGTTCAAAAAGAAACCCCGTCCCCGAGTTTGCGCCCACGTTGCACTGCTGAACAGTATCCTTCAAACCGCCGACTGCACGCACCACCGGTATGGTACCATACTTCAGGCTGAACATCTGATTGAGACCGCAGGGTTCGTAAAGCGAAGGCATCAGGAAAATGTCGGCACCTGCCTCGATGTGATGGGCCAAAGGTTCGTCGAAACCGATACGCACCGCAATTTGATCGGGAAAACGCGCCATCGAAGCGAGAAAAAGGTTCTCATAGCGCACATCGCCGTTGCCCAGCAGGATTAACTGAACGCCGCGCGCCATCAGAGTATCCAGCGTGCCTTCGACGAGATCAACGCCCTTTTGCGGCGTCAGCCGCAAGATCATGCCGATGATAGGCGTATCTTCTCGGTTTGGAAGGCCCACTATTTGCCTGAGTTTTTCTTTGCAAGCGCTTTTCTGGCTAAGGCTGTTTTCACCGTAGTGATCCGTCACAAACCGATCTGTCCAGGGATTCCATAACTGATAATCTACCCCGTTGAGAATACCGAAAAGATCGCCGGCGCGCTGGCGCAGCACGCCTTCCAAACCGAAACCTTGCTCAGGGGTCAAGATTTCGGCCGCGTAAGACGGGCTCACGGTGGTAAGCTTATCGGCAAAAATGAGCGCGCCCTTGATAAAGTTAATATTGCCGTAGAATTCCAAAAATTGCGGCGTAAACAAGCCGAGATCCAGATCCAAGAGGCGCCAATCGGCAGCGCCAAAAATGCCTTGAAAGCCAAGATTGTGAATGGTGAAGACGGTCTTAGCCCGTGTTATCTCACTGTATCGAGCAGCCTGAGTCTTGAGATAAACGGGGATCAACGCGGTTTGCCAGTCATGACAATGGATAACGTCAACCGGAAAGTGGCGCATCAACTCCAATGCTGCGCGGCTAAAAAAGACGAAGCGCTCCGAATTGTCCGGATAATCGCCTGCGGGCGTGCTGTAAAGAAATTCCCGATCGAAGTACTGGTCGGCGCGAATAAAATAAATTGTCGCCCGATTTCCGATTAAACTCTGCAAAACCTCCGCCGGCACTGCTCGATCGCCCACCGGGACAGAAAACTGCATGGCGTCGTGCAAGCCAAAGCCGCCCCGGAGAACGGAACTGTATGCCGGCGCAATGACAAAGACTTCATTGCCAAGCTGCTCCAATACTATGGAAAGGCTCCCGAGTACGTCGGCCAAACCGCCGGTCTTGGCGAAGGGCGTAACCTCCGACGCAATCAAAGCGATTTTCATTGGGCACAGCTTGGGGTCGAGATTGGCGAATGGTTCGAGTCGCCAAAAACATTTGGATGGGTGGCAGTCGCTTTAAAAAAGAGACGAATGCGCAATCTCACTTTGAGAACGCCCTGGCACGTCAGCGCAAACCGCTGAAGTGGCGAAGCCTAATCGATTTTTACTTATTTTAGCCCACTCGACGACGAATGTCGCTGATGGTTTGCAGCAGTTGCGAGATACTGGCCGACTGGCGAATCGCTTCGAGAGATAAACGCGCCTTGCGCTGCCAGTTGGGCCGCTCTTGCCAGGTCCCGGGGGTGTTTTGCGGCGCCGGCTCGAGCCAAAGATCTTCCAGGTTGATCAACAGAAAGGCTTCGTCATTTTGGGCGAGAAACGCGAGCCAAGCCTTGAGCACGGCATCGGGAGCCGCATGATCTTTACATAAGCCGCGGTTTTCGAGGAATTCAAGGAGCGCCAGGCGCTGCGCTGCCCGGAATTGCTGCTCCTGCTCGGCTTGAGATTGTGTCAGCAAACCCAGCTGAAACCGATCTTCAATATCTGCGCCCGTCCAAAAACCCATGAACGGAGTGGTATCGTGCGTATTAAGACTCGCTACGGTATTCGGCGCAACACTGTCCAGCGCCCGCTCGCCGGAGGCATTCACAGTGAAAATACCCACGTGCATGCCGAAAATGTTCCGCCGCGCCATGGCCTCGTTCACATAGAACGGAACCGTGCCGAGATTCTCCCCGACAATTTGTACCTGATGACGGTGCGATTCGAGGCTCAAGATCGCGTAGTATTCATCGCCGCGGTGATGAACGTATAAACCTTCCGCCGCACTGAACCCGTCAGGCACCCAAAACGCGCGATGCAAGCCCATGATATGGTCGATGCGCAGCATGCCCGCGAAAGCCATGTGATGGCGCAGGCAATCGATATAGTAACGATAACGCTGGCGCCGCATGGCGTCCGGATGGAAGGGAGGAAAACCCCAGTTCTGACCCTTGAGAAACAAGCTGTCTGGCGGTGCGCCGCCGCTGGCGTTCAAAGCAAATAGGGTCCGCTCGCGCCATACGTCGTAACCGTCGCGATTGACGCCGAGCGGAAAGTCAAGATAGAGAAACACGCCGCGTTTTTTTGCGCTGTTGCGCAGCCAGCGATTTTGCTCCTCACACTGCCACTGGACATAGAGATGGTAATGATAGGCGTGTTCGTCGTAGTCGCCGGGGCTCAACGTTCCAGAGCGCGCGGCATCCGGCCATTCGAACCAGACCGTACGATGGCGCTCGACCGCCGCGCGGAAGGCGGCATAATCGCGCGCCGTCGCATGACCGGTTGCGTAGCGCTTGAAACTTCTTCGGCGTTGCGAATCTTTCGATTGCAGACAACTTAGCAGCTCCTCGATGACCTGGCGCTTGAGCGCCATGCATTTACGATAATCGATCAGGGATTTGCCCCGGACCTCGCTCAGTTCGCGGCGAAACGCGGGGGAGTTTGCTAGCGCTTGGGCGGAAGCGCATTGCTCGAACTCGGGGATGCGCTCAATGTCGAGGTAAAACTCGTTCCAAAAGAGCCGGCTTACGGGCGCATAGGGACTGGGATTGAAGGGCTCATCGAGAAAGCTGGCGAGCATCGGCAGAGTGGCGACCGCGGCTCCCTGCAAATCGCCGACGAACTCGGCAAATGCTGCGAGATCCGTATAATCGCCGGCGCCCCAGCTCCGGTCCGAATTCAACGCGTAAAGCGGGCAGAAGACGCCCCAGGCTTTTTTGCTCGAGGAACCATAAGCTTGAGCGGGCGCTGAAATCACGAACGATGCGACACTGGCATCGCCAAGCTGAAGCTCGAGCCGATGATACCCCGGAGGAAGCGCTGGAATCGTAAAAGTCTGCGCGACGTATTGTATTCCTTCTACCTCACGCGTGTAGACGTGCTGACCGTTGCTACACTCGCCTTCAACGATCGCACCAGTTTCAAGGACGATTTGGTATTTTTTCCTCGCCTCCACCAGATGCCGGGGCAGCCGTACTTTGAAATTTAGCGGCGCGCCTTCCCAGGCGATGAGCACCGGTTCGATTCGGCGCTGCCAGAGTTCCTGGCGGCGCTGGCGCAGCGCCCCCGTAACATCGTCCTGCGAACTGATCGGAGCGTCGAGAGATTTGAGCACTGCAAGAATCGCTTCCGCAGGAGCGGCGCGCATCTGTCCGAACCCATCGCGGTAAACGGTCTGGAGCTGGTAAAGTCGGGCGAGGTTTTGCAGCGAATCGCGAACCGGCATTTTGCTGGTAGCTTAACAAACCCTCGCGCCGATTACTCGCCTCAAAGAAAAAATTCCGCCTGCTCGACGAGCGCGGGAACGCTACTGCAAGGTGTGAAGTGCTGCTATACCAAACGTACCCAGGATTTTTGCAAGGAAGTTGCGTAACCGACTTCGGTGGCGTGAGAGACGCCGGCGGCATGGAGCTCCTCGAGCAGTTTCGCCGCATGGCGCTTGGCGATGGCGAAGAGCAATCCGCCCGAGGTCTGCGGATCGAGCGCCGCTTCGATAAGGCCTTCGCGGATATTTTTATCGATGAGCATTTTGTCGTTCAAATAGTCTTTGTTCCGCTTGCAGCCGCCGGTGATGTAACCCTTTTCGGCCAGCCGCGGCGTGCCACGCAACAACGGCATTTTGGCGGACTCGATCACCAGAGTGACATCGCTGCCGCTTGCCATTTCCAGCGCATGGCCGAGAATACCAAAACCGGTGACATCGGAGCAGGCGTGAACGGGGTGTTTATGGGCGACTTGAGCCGCCGTGGCGTTAAGCGTGGTCATCGATTGGACCGCTTCATTGACGCTTTCCTCCGAAGCCTTGCCCTTCTTGAGCGCTGTCGTGATAATTCCCGTACCGAGCGGTTTTGTAAGAATGAGGACGTCGCCCTCTTGCACGCCGACATTGCGCAGGATCTTGTCGGGGTGAATCACGCCGGTAACGGCCATCCCGAATTTGATTTCTTCATCGATGATGCTGTGACCGCCGACCACGACCGCTCCGCTTTCTTTCACCTTTTCAGCGCCGCCCTTGAGAATCTCGCCCAGAATTTCGATGTCCATCTTGCCTTTAGGGAAGCAAACGATGTTCATGCACGTTTTGGGCTCGCCGCCCATGGCGTAGACGTCACTCAAGGAGTTGGTCGCGGAAATTTGGCCAAAGACATAGGGGTCATCGACGATCGGCGTAAAAAAATCCACCGTGTTGACGATCGCGAGATCGGGCCGGAGTCGATAGACCCCGGCATCGTCGGCCGTGTCGGTGCCGACAAGCAGATCGGGATCCCTGAACTTGGGGAGCTCGTGCAAGACTTGCGCGAGGTCGGCGGGGCCGAGCTTAGCGGCTCAACCCGCGGCCTTGACCTCTTGCGTCAGCCGCACTGGCTTTTTGTTTTTAAGCAGCATAACGGCCCAACTGTAGATCGATAGCCGACGTTTTTCAATGCGCGGTGCGCGCTCGGTCGGCCGCCGGCGAAGATTTCAGGCGGCGAACGTCGCCAACCCGGATCGTGAGGCCATCGCGGTCGAAGTACTCCAAAAGTGGAATAGTGTATTTACGGCTCGAATTGATCAGATCGCGAAACGAAGCCGCGGTCATCTCGCTCTTTTCGGCCAAATACTTTGTCAGGGTTGAACGCAATTGCTCGATGCTGCTCGCAAGAAAATACATATCGGTGGTCACCCGAACCACGGAGCCGTCGCGCTCCAAAAGGCGCATGACTTCGGTCAAGCGCTGACGCGAGACCCCAGCCTGTTTCTCAAGCTCCTTTAGATCCGGCGGGGCCAGCGGTTGGGCACCGAGAATTTGCTTGATCTTGTCCATCAAGAGTTTTTCCTGGCCGCCGAGCTGAACCCGATGCGTTGTCAAGCGCAACAGATTTTCTTCCCGAGAGACAAGCTTCTCTGCCATAAACAGTTCAATAACGGCGCGGAACACCTTCGGCGAAAGCTCCCAGCGAAGCTTGCCGCGGAGTTCTTCCATGTCCATCCCCGGGACAAGCGGATGGGTCGAATGAAAGGCTTTTAGCAATCTCAGCAGCTGTTCCCTGAGCTGATTCCATTTCTCCTCGGTGGTATAAAGCGTGTCGCCTTCGGCATTGAGGGCGCGCAGAGTTTCAAGGCCCTCGATCTTGGCCCGAGCTTCTTCCTCGCGCAGATTGATGAACTGATAAATCGATTCGATGGGCAAGGCGAATGCCGCATCTTCAGCGAGAAAAGTCTCCACGACTTGAGCAAGGTTGCCTTTGTGCAGAGTCTCGAGTCGCGACAGCAACTCTGTCTCGGTTTTCCTATGCCGACTCGCGCGCGGGTGAATAATGAGGCCGCCACCGAGAGTGCGCTGCGCGGTCTCGTCGCGGGCGACAAAATGATCGCCGCGCATCACCAGCAGCGGTTCGTTCAAGGTAATCTGGCAGTAACCCGATTCTTTAGCATCGAGCTTTTCTTTGCCGCCGAGCAAGATGATCTTGGCTAAACGTTCAGCCGCGCCCATGTGAATGCGCAGCCGCTGGTGATTCTTGATGCCTTTCGCGGCAGCCGGCCGGACCTCGAGAAATGCATCGAAGCGGTCCGATGTCAAAGACAGCTTTTCATGGCAGATCACCTGACCGCGCTCAATCGAGGCACGCTCGGGTCCGGTGAGATTCATCGCAATCCGCTGACCCCAACCGGCTCTGTCGACCGCTTTTCCGTGAACCTGAAGGCTGCGCACACGGAAAAGATAATTTCCCGGTAAACAGCGCACTTGCTCTCCGATGTTGACCGCACCGCTCAGTGCGGTTCCTGTCACCACTACGCCATGGCCCTGCAGGACAAACGCCCGGTCCACCGGCAAACGAAAATAGCCGGTAGGGGCGGTTTGGGTTGCGGCCTTTAGGGTTTTCGAGACTAACTGCTTCAGCTCTTCGAGACCTTGCCCGGTGACCGAGGACACAGCAACTTTCGGCGAATTTTCCAGATTTGTGCCGACCGTCAGGATATCGATTTCCTCTTCGACTTCGTGGATGCGGGACGCCGACACCAGATCCGCTTTGGTGATCACGAAAATCGCCATGTTGACGCCGAGCAAATGGACGATGTCAAAGTGTTCCTCAGTTTGCGGCATGACGCCGTCGTCGGCGGCCACCGTGAAAAGCACGAGATCGATGCCGTGGGCGCCGGCGAGCATATTCTTGATGAAACGCTCGTGTCCGGGGACGTCCACCACGCCCGCGGAAGTGCCGTCCGGCAGATCGAGGTGGGCAAATCCCAAATCGATCGAGATGCCGCGTTCTTTCTCTTCCTTGAGCCGATCGGTGTCCGTGCCGGTGAGTGCTTTGATCAGGCTCGTTTTGCCGTGATCGATGTGGCCGGCGGTGCCGATGATGTAAGGCATGACGGATTTTAGATTTGGGATTTTCGATTTTCGATTGTCTGATCGCTTGATCCAAATCGCGGAATCAGGTCGTTTGTGTCGAAGATACATCTCAGGTCAAGGAGAAAACGGTCATTGTTGATCCGGCCGATAATCGGCGGATTGGCGGCACGGAATCTTTGCGCGATCGAGTGGGCGCTCATTGTTTGGTGTTTGATGCTGACGACCAAGGTCGGCAGTTCTTCGGTGGGCAGGGCGCCGCTGCCGATTTGCGCGGTCGACTCTTCGAGCCGAAGTTCGAATTCAGCACCCAATGCTTTTTGAAGCTCAGGCAATAACACTTCGCTCATCTTGCGAATCTCTTGCAAAGATCGGGTGAAAGCTCTGAGCGTCGGAATCTCTTCAACGATGTTGGGCGATTGCCGGTAACGACGCAGCGTCGCTTCGAGCGCCGCCAACGTCAGCTTGCCGCAACGAAGCGCGCGTTGCAGATGATTGCGGTTCATTCTGGCGATCAAGTCTCTTTTGCCGACGATCAATCCCGCCTGCGGACCGCCGAGGATTTTATCGCCGCTAAAGGTCACGACGTCGGCGCCCGCCTGGATTCTTTCCGCTACGATCGGTTCTTTGGGCAGACCGTAGTTGCTTAAATCGACAAACGCGCCGCTGCCGAGATCTTCCATCACCGGCAGACGGTGTTTCTTGCCCAGGCCGACGAGCTGTTCGAGCGTAACTTCGGCGGTAAACCCGACAACTTTGTAGTTGCTCGTGTGAACTTTCAGCAGCAGTGCAGTTTTCTCATTGACGGCGTTTTCGTAGTCCGCCGGATGGGTACGATTGGTCGCGCCCACCTCGCGCAATACGGCGCCGCTCTTCGCCAT
>DATBEY010000289.1:0-3674 GCA_036558765.1 Binatia bacterium
CATTTTCACGCAGGTCTCAGGGAACGGCGTCGAAGGCGGGTGAATGGCGCCGCGCACACCGACCGAGAAGCCGGTGTAAAGGTTAAAAATGCCACCGGGGAAAACTCCCACGGACTTCGGCAACTGATAAACGTACCCTAGTAGTTTGTCGTAGGGAATGAACGAGACCTTGATGCCGGCGAGAGGATTTGGCGCGATCTCTTCGATGATCCTGTTCGCTTTAGCCGGCGTGATTTCGACCCAGGTGGTTTCGGTATTGTCATAGATGAACATCGGCGTGCCGGGTATAGAACGGGCAATCGCCTTGTAATGCGCGTAAACCTCCCAGTCGTCGTGTGGGTAATAGTAAGGCGGCACGACGCCGACGGCATCGACGCCGAGGCTGACCGCATGTTTAGCAAGGTCGATGGAAGAAAGTGTATTGGCCGTGCCGATATGCATCACGACGGGCACGCGGCCCTTCACTCGTTGAACGATTTGTTCCGCGACTTTCTTTCGTTCGTCGATTTCCATGACCATGCCCTGGCCGTGCGTGCCGAGCGGAAAAAAGCCATGGACACCGGCAGCCAAATAAAAGTCGATGATCGCATCTGTGGCTTTGTGATCGATGGCGCCATCTGGTTTGAAAGCAACCGGCATTGGCATCAAGATACCTTCTATTTTTCTCTCGCTCGGCATGGGGTGCCTCCTCTCCTTATGGATCGGCTGTTTGACTGTTACTCGTATCCATAGCGCAACCTCCGACACAATTCCACCGATCATAGAGCTATTCAAAGCGCCAAAAGCAAACCGGATCGTTAATGTTGCTTGTGGAAAAAAGATGCTATGCATAAACCATAGCTAGAAGAAGGAGGGCAGAATGGCGGAAAATAACCCGGTGGTAGCGATGACGACGAGCATGGGCAGAATACGCATTGAGCTCGATGCCGAAAGAGCACCGATCACGACGAAAAACTTCTTGGAATACGTTAGCGCTGGACACTACGATGGGCTGATTTTTCATCGGGTGATCCCCGGTTTTATGATTCAGGGCGGCGGCATGGATGCGCAGATGAATGAGAAAAAGGGCAAAGCACCGATCAAAAACGAAGCCGCGAACGGATTGAAGAATAAACTCGGCACAATCGCTATGGCGCGTACGAATGTTGTCGACAGCGCGACCGCGCAATTTTTCATCAATGTTAAGGACAATGATTTTTTAAATCATCGTAGCGCTGCACCCGCGGAGTTCGGTTATGCCGTTTTCGGTCAGGTGATCGAGGGTATGGAAGTGGTGCACGGAATTGAAAAAGTCAAAACCGGGCGCAAGGGTCACCACGACGACGTGCCCGAGACCGCTGTGGTGATTCAGTCGGCCACGCTCGAATCCTGAGAATCGGAGTGGCAAAGTTCGGTTTCACGAAGTCCAAATCTTTTTAGGATCGTACTTCCGCACCGCGGCGAGCTCTGCGGCCGTGGGTGAATTGGTTTCATGAACGTCTTCGGCGATACGCAGCGGCCAGCCCGTTTCAATTGCGATTTGTTCCACGGTTATTCCCGGATGGTGACTGCTCAGGGTCATTTCATGGCTGACCGGATCGAACGAAAAGAGGCCCATGCTAGTGATCACTCGGCTCGGTCCGCCACCAAGGAGATTTCGCCGCTCGCGCCAATTGCCGCCGTCGCCAAATCCTGGTGAGGTGATAAATCGCACCTTCGGTGTAAAGCGTCTTTTTTCGTGATTCATGATGATGATGCAGCGCTTTGCCATTGTCGCGATATCCGCGGCACCGCCGCTGCCGGGCAGACGAATCTGCGCTTCTTTTTCATATGCCCAATGGGTGTTGAGGTTACCGAATCGGTCGATCTCGGCGCCGCCGATGAAGCCCAAATCGATGCGGCTGGTTTGCAATAAATACATCACATCGTTGAGACTGCCGCATGAAAGGGCGCGCGCAATATTCGGCGGATCGCTCATGGTGAAAATGGACTCGAGGGCCGGCCAGTCCCGGATCACGCCGTTCTCGAAAACTCCGATGGCGGCGGGCGCATGGATCTCTTTGGCGACGGCGAAGCCGAGGAGCGGTAGCCGCATGCCGACAAAAACCTTGTCGCCATCGCGAATTTCGCGCGCCGCCGCGGCGACCATCAGCTCGCGCAGCGTGTAGTTCATTCGTTAGAAATATCTTGGAATCGATTACGGTTCTAGCGCTAGCTCTGTACGACCCTATGCATGCGGCTTGCCGCGTTTATCGTGGAGTTTTAAAAAAAAGTCATAAAACGACGCGACACTCCGTTCCTCCATTTCAGGATGCCCGTCTTTGTTGCGTGACAAAAGAGTCAAACTGAGCTGGCGGTTTTGTAGCTCCAGGAGTTCGGCGCCTTTTAATTCGAGATAGTGTCCGACGGTGCGCAGCGTGTTCGGTAAGCTGTAAAAATCCGGAAGCCGATTGGCTTGCTTGCGTTGCGCCCGTCCTTGGCGCTCGAGTTGTTCGAGATCCTGCGGCGTGAAAGTCAATGAGGCATCCAGTCCTTGGCTGCGCCGGCGCTGCTGCCATTGACGAAGCGCGGCAAGCATCGAGGTTTCCCGTTCGGGCTCGCCTTTGACGACGAAGCGCTCGCCCCGGTAGGTCAGCTCAAAAATGTGAATGCGTTGGGCTTCGAGAGATTGGCCGAGGGAACGAAGTTGCCGGCTGTACGAAGTTGAAATATCCATGCTGCGCCTGCAAGTAAGCTAACGATCAAGTAATGGCGGCTTCATAACATGGTTGTCGCGTTCCGACAAGCGCCGCGGCGGAAGCGCGAACCGCCGCTACAAGGTGCGCTCTTTAACCTGTGATGTGAAAGCAACTTTATTGACAAGCTTCTACCCTGAACGTAAGGTGAAGCGTTGGCATCAGATTCACGGAGGCATTCATGGCACGTCCCGAGAGAATTGGCACGTCACAAAGCACGGTCAGCTACCGAGGCCTACGTGATTGGATCGAGCAGGTCGACAAGCTGGGCGAGTTGCTCAAGGTCAACGGGGCCCACTGGGATCGCGAAATGGGCTCCATCACGCAGATGCTCACCGAGGGCGGCAAGGGCAAAGCGCCCGCGATCTTGTTCGACGAAATCCCGGGATATCCCAAGGGTTACCGGACGCTCTACGGTCAGTTTTCCACAATCAAGCGTGTTGCGCTGACTCTGGGATTGCCGCTCGAACATGAACGCAAGGCCGATATCGTCAAGGCATACCACCACGTCATGACGGACATGAAACTGATCAAGCCCAGGACCGTCAAGACCGGACCGATCTTCGAAAACGTTTTGGAAGGCGACAAAGTCGACGTGTTCAAATTGCCGGTGCCGGTTCACCATCAAGCGGACACGCACCGCTACATCGGCACGGCGGATATGTGCATCACCAAAGATCCGGACGCGGAATGGTACAATTTCGGCGCGTATCGCTGCGAGGTATATGACGAAAAAACCATTGGCTGTCAGATCACCGAGGGAAAGCACGGCCGCATTCACCGCGACAAATACTTTGAGCGCGGCCAATCCTGCAAATTCGCCATTGTCTGCGGCCAAGATCCTTTGCTCTACATGCTGTCGGCTAGCCCGCTGCCTTCGGGCGTCTCCGAATACGATTTTGCCGGCGGGATTCGCGGCGAGCCTGTGGAAGTCGTTAAAGGGCCGTTCACGGGGTTTCC
>DATBEY010000290.1:0-10061 GCA_036558765.1 Binatia bacterium
GGGGTCTTAAACCGGACATCGATGTTGCGGTGCTGCAGATTCCCGGGGGTCAACCGGCGCGAATGGCGGCGATTCAGTCCAAAGTGGTTCACGGCATGGTCGCGCAGCCGCCGGTGACGAGTCTCGCGCGCAAGTTTAACCTCAGCATTATCGCTGAACCGGAGGATTTCGGCGGCGCGTATCCGACTACGCCCGTCGCATCGCGCATTTCTTACATTCGCGAAAAGCGCGACACTGTGCGAAAATTTACCCGCTCTCTGCTCGAGGGTATTCATCTCTACAAAACCAATAAGGACTTCAGCAAAAAAGTAATCGCTAAATACGTCAAAACCAACGATAACGATGCGCTCGAAGACAGTTACCAATATTTTTCCCGGCTGGTACCGCAGAAACCCTATCCTTCACTGGACGCGGTGAAGGAAGCTCTCACGGAGCTCAGCGAGAAAGATCCCAAAGTCCGATCGGCGAAACCCGAAGACTTCGTGGACATGAGCATTATTAAAGAATTCGACGATAATGGCTTCATCGATGGGCTGTTCAAGAAGCGCTGAGCCGAGAACAATCAAGCACAAACGGAATCCGGTAATAGTAAACGACAGCTTTACACTTCGTACTTCCTCTCGGTCCTGCGAGAGGAATGAGGTGAGACGCGTTGTCATTATCGTGCGCTCGTCCCCGCCCGTCCCTCCTTCCAAAGCCACAAGAGAAAGGGTTTAGCAACCCCCGAACCTATGTAAACTGAAGACCCGCTAGCGCCAGAAATCGTCAGCAGCGAACGTTCCAATCTGGGGGTGACGAGCTGGGACATCGTGACGGCATTATCATTCTCTGTAGGCGCTAACTCATGAATCACTTCCTGGTTACTATCGCCGCGCCATCCTGATAAATTTCACGGCAACTATGGAAAAAACGAATGTGCTGATCATCCCGCAGGTACCGGACACGGTGCTCGAGCGAATCGCCAAAACCGATCCGCGGATCGATATCATCGACGCGCGCGGATGGTTCGACGGCGAGCTGCGCGCCACCTGGCCGCAATGGACGGTCGATCGTTATCTAGGTGATCGAAAGTACCCTGCGACGACTCTCGAGCAGCGCAACCGCGCGCTGGCGGAGGCAGAGATCATTCTGTTGGGCTGGCCGCCAGTAAAGAATCTCAGGTCGCGCGCCACGAGACTAAAATGGGTGCATCAAACGCCCGCCGGCGCGAGTAACCTGTTCGATACCGACTTGTGGTGCTCGAACGTTCTCGTAACCACCTCACGCGGGCTGACCAACAAGCGGCCTATGGCGGAATACGTCCTGGGAGCGTTTCTCCATTTTTCCCGTGGTTTGCACTTGAGCTACCGCGATCGATGGCAGCACCAGTTTGATCATCGAACTTACGAACCCATCGTTCTCCGCGATAAAACCGTATGCATCGTCGGCGCCGGGGGCATAGGCCAGGAGGTCGGAAAGTTGTGCGCAGCCGCTGGATTGCGGGTGGTCGGGACGCGGCGAAGCGCGGTCCAGGAGCAACAGCTGCCGCCGGGATTTGCGCGTCTGGAATCCAGTGACGCTTTACATAAGTTGCTGCGCGACGCCGATTTCGTAGCAATTACTTGTCCATGGACGAAAGAGACCACCCATTTGATCGGGCGCGACGCTTTTTCCGCTTTGCGGCCGGGTGCCATTTTGGTCAACATCTCCCGCGGTGAGATTATCGACCAAGAAGCGTTGCTGGGTGCGCTGAGAGAGGGCAAACTCAGGGGTGTCGCGCTGGACGTCTATGACGGCGAATTCGAGCGCCCGCCGGACCGCCGCCTATGGGATGACGTACGCGTCCTGATCACGCCGCATGTCTCTGCCGTGAGTGATGTTTCGGAGCACCAGGGCATCAGCTTGTTCTGCGAAAATCTCGCCGAATATTTGGCCGGTCGGCCGCTTAAGAACCTGGTGGACTGGCGACGCGGTTATTGACGAACCGCGGCCTGATGATTTCCAACGGTGCATCTGAAGATCATTCACCATTGCATAACGATACACCGTAAGTCTCTGGGGTTGGCACGCTTCTCTTCAACCTATACTTCTTTTAGCAAAGGCTTACGACGACTTTTTAGGCGGATTTTTTAAGTTACCTTGACATTGCTGTACCGGGTCCCTAGCTTGAAGAGTAGCACTCAGGTCACGGTGCAGTGGAGAGGAAGACATGGCAGGCAATGATTGGGACATCGTTATTTGGCGTCGCGCGAACGATCTTCTACAGCAAGCGGAGCGGATTCATCGAAATTTTCTTCAAGTGGCCGCGAGCGCTCGGTTCCGTGCAACACAGGGTAGAACACCGAGTTGGGAACCTCCGGTCAATGTCGTCGAAACCGACGAAAGCTTGTGGGTGATCTCGGCCCTGCCCGGCGTGAGTGCCGAACGAATGGAAGTGCGCATCGAGGGCAGCGAACTGGTGATTACCGGCAATCGGCCATTGCCGAAATGTTGCGAGGACGGCGAACTCAAAATTTGGGAGATCCCGCTGGGCCGCTTCGAGCGCCGCATCAGGCTCACCCGCGCCGATAAACGCGTAGCCGTCGGCAAAACAACGCTCCAAGACGGTCTACTCATCATCGAGATAAGGAACCAATCATGAAGGATGAAGCAACTGAAGCCGGAAAACAGAAGGCGCGGCTGAACATTCCCGCCGGAACATTGGCGATCATTCCATTGCGCAATCGCGTGCTGTTTCCCTCCATGATGATGCCTCTGTCCGTTAATCGGCCAGCCAGACGGCAGGTCGTAGAGGAGGCGGTTCGACAGCAGATTCCCATCGGGTTTGTAACATTGAAAGATAGTGCAGCCGAAAATCCCGCGCCCAGCGATTTGTACAAGGTCGGCACCGCGGCGGATGTGCTCAGGGTATTCAGCCTGCCCGATGGCCAGCGTCAGGTTCTGGTTCAAGGGCGACGCCGTTTTGAGATCGCCGAATTCATCCAAACCGAACCTGCACTGATTGCGCGCGTCACCATGGTGGAAGAAGCGGTTCCCCAGACGAAAGACTTCGAAGCGCGCGTTTTAAATTTGCGCCAGCAAGCTGCCCGCGCGCTGGCGCTGTTTCCGGAGCCCATGAACGAGCTCAGAGCGGTGATCGAACGTATCGAAGATCCGCTGGCGTTGATCGACATTATCGCCTCCACGCTCGACCTTCCGCTTGCCGAAAAACAGGAAATTCTTGAGTTCCTCGATCCGCTCGCCCGCGTGCAAAGAGTCTCGGAAAAGCTGGCGCGTCAGATCGAGCTATTGGAACTCAGCAAAAAAATCGGCGCCGAAACGAAAGAGTCGATGGACAAGACGCAGCGCCAGTACTTTCTGCGCGAGCAGTTGAAGGCGATTCAAAAAGAACTGGGCGAAGAAGACGGTAAAAGTGTTGAAGTCGAAGACCTGAGAAAGAAAGTCTACGACGCCAAGATGCCTCCCGAGGTAGAAAAGGAAGCGCTCAAAGAGTTGAGCCGTTTAGAGCGGATTCCGGAGCAGTCGCCGGAATACGCATCGATGCGGACCTACTTCGACTGGCTCGTGGAGCTGCCGTGGAGCGTTTCCAGCAAGGAAGAAATAGACTTGCCGAAAGCGCGGGAGATTCTCGACGCCGACCACTTCGGCCTTGAGAAAGTCAAAAAGCGAATTGTCGAATTTCTCGCGGTTCGCAAGCTCGTGCCCGAAGGGAAAAGCCCGATCCTTTGCCTGGTGGGTCCTCCCGGCGTAGGCAAGACATCACTCGGGCAAAGCATCGCCCGCGCGATGAACCGCAAGTTTGTGCGTCAGAGCCTTGGCGGAGTTCACGACGAAGCCGATATTCGCGGCCATCGCCGGACCTATATTGGTTCGATGCCGGGGAACATCATTCAAGGAATCCGAAAAGCCGGCACTCGCAATCCGGTTTTCATGCTCGATGAAATCGACAAATTGAGCGCGAGCTTTCACGGCGATCCGTCGGCGGCTTTGCTGGAAGTACTCGACCCCGCGCAAAATTCCACGTTTCAGGATCACTATCTTGGACTACCGTTCGACTTGAGCCAAGTTTTGTTCATCGCGACCGCCAACGTGCTCGACACGATTCCCGGGCCGCTGCGTGACCGGATGGAGATTCTCGAGCTGCCCGGCTACATCGAAGAAGAAAAGTTAGCCATCGCGAAAGGCTATCTGGTGCCGCGCCAGATGAGCGAGAACGGCGTCAAGCCCGAGCACATCGAATTTACCGATGACGGCATCCGAGAGATTATTCGCGCCTACACGCGCGAAGCTGGCGTGCGCCAGCTCGAGCGCCAGTTGGGAAGCGTGTGCCGAAGCGTCGCGACGCGCGTTGCCGAGGGACAAATCGAACAGGCCATCATCAGTCCGGAAACCGTACCGAACTATTTGGGCCCGCAAAAGTTTTTCAATGATATTGCGCTGCGCACCAGTTTGCCCGGCGTGGCCACCGGCTTGGCCTGGACACCATTCGGCGGCGATATTCTATTCGTCGAAGCGACGAAGATGCCAGGTGAGGGCAGATTGATTTTAACTGGACAGCTCGGCGAGGTAATGAAAGAAAGCGCGCAGGCTGCCTTGAGCCTGGTGAAATCTCGCGCCGAAGCGCTCGGCATCGATCCCGAGCTCTTCAAGAAAAACGATATCCATATTCATATCCCGGCGGGTGCGATTCCGAAGGATGGACCCAGCGCCGGCGTGACGCTCTTTGTCGCGCTGGTTTCACTGCTGACCGCCCGTCACATCAGCAAGGACGTCGCTATGACTGGGGAGATCAGCCTGCGCGGGCTGGTGCTTCCGGTGGGCGGCATAAAAGAAAAAACCCTGGCTGCCAAGAGGGCCGGCATTTCCTGCGTGCTCTTGCCGGAACTGAACCGCAAGGATCTGGAAGATATTCCTGCGGGCGCGCGCCAGGGTATCCGATTCGAATTTTTAAAAACCGTGGACGAGGCACTCCGGCTCGCGCTGGAGATCAACGCACCGGGCGGTTATTCTCCCGGAGAGCGATTCGCCGCGAGCCCGTTGTCTTGAACCAACATATGACCATGCACGAAGGTCTATAGAGGTACTCTGCGCCTTCTTGTAGGATGGGTTTGAGTTCGTACGAAAAGCCATCCGGTTCAATCGGAGATAGCTCGAAACCGCATGGGTTTCGCTTCGCCCAATCCTGCACTTAACTAGATTTCACGCGTACCGGCCATTATTGTCATTTCGACCGAAGCGACGAATCTTTCTCGATGCGAACACTGGGCGCATGCTTAATTGAACTCACAGCGACAGGTCACATTGACAGGAACCGTTTACACTCCTATCATCGGTTCACAATCAACCATCGGTTAGGGATACGCAATGGCTAAATTGAAACTGACCATCGCTTTCGACAAATACGATTACCTGCAACCGCTGCGCGACGGGCAGATCCAACCCGAAGGGATCGACCTCAATCTGATCACGGTAGAAAGCGGTATTCGCCACGAGCGCATGTTTCATCATGGCGAATATGACGCCTGCGAGTTTTCGATGTCCTCCTATCTGGTCGCGCGCGGGCAGGACGTGGACTGGCTGCAAGCCATACCCTTTTTCCCGCGCCGAATGTGGGGTCACAAGTTCTGCTTTATCCGCGCGGGATCGGGGATCAAGAAACCCGCGGATCTGAAAGGCGGGCGAATCGGGTTGCGGAGCTATGAGAACACCTTGGCCCTCGTCACAAAGGGCATGCTGATGAACAGCTACGATCTCGGCGTCACGGACGTTACCTGGGTGATTATCAATAAGGAGACCGTCGGCCCGAAATTGCCGGCGAGCATCAAAGTCGAGTTCGTCGAAGGCAAACGCAAGCTGGAAGATTTGCTGGTCGAGGGAAAAGTGGATGCGGAAGTTGAACCCGATTTGCCGCAGAGATGGATACGTGGCGAAGGAACCGTCGAGCGGCTGTTCCCGGACTTCGAAAACGAAGAGAAGGCCTATTACCAGCGGACCAAGATCTTCCCGATCATGCATCCGGTAGTGATCAAGAAAGAAATTCTCGAGCGCGATCCGTGGGTCGCGACGAGCTTGTACGAAGCGCTGTTAGCTTCGCGGCGCGCATACAATGAATTTATGGAGCAACCGCACCGGTTGAGCTTCGCCTGGGGCCGCTCGTATCTAGAAGAGGAGAGAAAGTTTTTCGGCAAGGACCCCTTCTACCAGGGGTTTAAGGAAAACTACAACGACGTGCAGAATTTGATCAGGTTCGCCGACCAGCAGGGCATGCTTGGGCGAAAGTTGACCGTGGAGGAGCTGTTCACGGAAAACACGCGTAATACATAAGTACTTTTACGTCATTTCGACCGAAGGGAGAAATCCTTCCGGATATAGGAAAGATTTCTCGTCGCGGTGCTCCTCGAAATGACAAACCCAAGAACCCATGGTTCGCCAAGAATTGTTCCGTCATTCTGAACGAAATAAAAGGATCTAGATTCTTCGTTGCTCCGCTCCTTAGAATGAGATCCAAGTAGGCTGACAGAAACTGGAGGGTTTTATGGCTGACTATCGGATCATCGACGCCGACGGGCATGTGATGGAACTCGACAGTGAGCTGCGCGAATTCATCGGCGCGCCCTATAAAGATCTTGAATGGCATCAGAGCTATTCCTTCTGGCCGGGACTGACTATGGACGGCTATCTCCGCTCGCTCCGGCAAAAGGGCGGCTGGGCCGGTGGCGGTGACGGCCCTAAGGCGAGCCATTGGCTCGAGTTTTTGGATAAAAACAAAATCGAGCTTACAGTCCTCTACCCCACTCAAGGGCTTACCCATGGCGCTATCCAGGACAAGGATTGGGCAATCTGCATGGCGCGAGCCTACAACGATTGGCTTTATCATAAATTCATGAAGGCGAGCCCCCGTCTGGTCGGCGTCGCTTTGTTGCCGATCCAGGATGTCTCCGAAGCGGTGCAGGAATTGCGCAGAGCGGTCAACGAGCTGGGGATGGTCGGCGCGGTATTGCCAGCGGTAGCGCCGGCCGGAAGGCTTTACAGCGGGCCGGAATTCTATCCGTTATGGGAGGAGGCGCAGAGATTGGATGTGCCGGTTTCCACCCATGGCGGTCTCAGCATGCCGGCCCTCGGCTTGGACATGGTAAATAATTTCACCATCGGTCACACGCTCGAGCATCCGTTTGCGCAAATCCGTCAATTCGTCGCGATGATGTTCGAAGGGGTGTTCGAGTTGTTTCCGAACTTCAAGTTCGGTTGTATCGAGTGTGGCGTTGGCTGGGTGCCCTATATGATGGACCGCATGGACGAGGAACAGGAGCGTAAAGGCCACTACTCGCCGCGCTGCAAGCTCAAGCCGAGCGAATACGTCAAGCAAGGAAATATTTTCTTCGCCGTCGAAGTCGAGGAATCTGCGCTACCGCTCGCCTCAGAGGTGGCGAATGAAAACGCGCTGATCTGGGCTTCCGATTATCCGCACGAGCGCGATCAGCGCGATTTCAGCCAGGACATCCCGAATCTGATCAATCGGAAAGATATCGCTGACGACCTGAAGCGGAAGATCTTCTGGGACAACCCGCTGCGTTTCTACCCGCGGTTGAAATCGCGGGTCGAGAAAGCCGACAGCCGAGCGGTCGCCTGATCTGACGGATTGGAACCACAAAACTCACAAAGAGCGCGAAGTTTCAGATTTTTGAATGATTCCCCTTCGTGCGCTTCGTGTCCTTCGTGGTAAGTGGATTTGTGGTTCTTCAATGAAAATTCCGTGCGCCGGCGCTCGCCGGCTTCAATGCAATCCTCGGCTCCCACAATTCTTCCGCGACCAGGTGAACGATGCCATCTTCGACCTGCAGCGTGCCGGTAATGCCGAGGAAGCTTGCGGTCTTCGCCAAGACTGAATAGCGCTGAAAGACGCTTTCCCATACAACCACGTTGACGAAACCGGTTTCGTCCTCCAACGTCATGAACACGACCCCGCCTGCAGTACCCGGTCGTTGCCGGCAAATCACCAGGCCGGCGTAACGAATTCTGGCGCGGTTTTTCATCGAGGCCACGGTGCGCGCATCCGGCAAGTTGTGGCGCACCAAGGTCGCCCGCATTGGCTCGAGCGGATGGCGCCGCGCGCTGTGCGAGGTGCGGCGATAATCCCAACTCACTTCCTCGGAATCCGTCAAAGGCACAAATCCGGGTTTTGGCTCCCGCGCGGGTAACGATAAAGATTCTTTCTCCGTGCGCGCGAAGCGCCGGACGTCCCACAGCGCCGTACGGCGATCGAGATTGAGACCGTCGAAGGCCCCCGCTTCGGCAAGCGCGCTGAGCGATCCTTCATCCAGGTGCGTGCGCCGCACGAAATCCTGTAGCGAGCGAAACGGCGCGCTGCGACGTGCTGCGACGATACTTTTTCCTTCCTTTTCGCCGAGCCCCTTCACATATCGGAGTCCCATGCGCACGGCGAAGCCGCCGTTGCTTTCTGCGCAGAGTTCCAGTGTGCAATCCCACTCGCTGACTTGGGCATCGAGTGAGCGGACCACGATTTTGTGCCGTTTCGCGTCTTCGACGATCGTCGCCGGCATGTAAAATCCCATCGGCTGAGCGTTGAGCAGCGCGCAGGTGAATTCCGCCGGATAATGGCATTTGAGCCAGGCCGTCGCGTAGGCGATCAGCGCAAAGCTCGCCGCATGGCTTTCGGGGAAACCGTATTCACCGAAGCCGCGAATCTGCTCGAAGACGCGCTCGGCGAATTCAGCGGCAATGCCCTTTGCCTGCATGCGCGTGATGAGCCGTTCGCGGTGACGTTCCATTCTTCCGGTACGATGCCAGGCCGCCATGTCCCGGCGCAGCTGATCGGCTTCTCCAGGCGTATAATCCGCCACCACCATCGCGAGCCGCATGACTTGTTCCTGGAACAGCGGTACGCCGAGGGTTCTTTCGAGAACCGGCCGCAACAGATCGTGAGGATAATCCACATCTTCTTTGCCCTGACGCCGGCGCAGATAAGGATGCACCATGCCGCCGGTGATCGGTCCGGGCCGAACGATGCTGATCTCGATCACCAGATCGTAAAAGTTTTTCGGTTTGAGCCGCGGCAGCATCGCCATTTGCGCGCGGCTCTCGATTTGAAACACGCCGATGGTGTCGCTCTTGCAGATCATATCGAATGTCGCCTGATCACCTTTTGGGATCGTTGCCATCGAGTATTCGACGCCGCGATGCTCGCGCAAAAGCTTGAAGCAGAGATCGAGCTGGGTAAGACCGCCGAGACCCAGCAGATCGACTTTGAAGAGTCCGAGGTCTTCGATATCGACCTTGTCCCACTGGATCACCGTGCGCTCCGGCATGGTAGCATTCTCGATCGGCACGAGATCATGCACCGGTTCGTGGCCGAGCAGAAAACCGCCCGGATGGATTGAAAGATGGCGCGGAAAATCCAGGATTTCGTTCGCCAGCTCGATCAAATGCTCGTGCAAGCCTGCCGCCGAATGAATGCCCATCTGCGCCAGCGCCTCGGAGCGCACCGGTTCATAGGACGAAAGAAACTTGGCCGCTCGATCGAGAGCGGTTTCAGAAAGCCCCAGAGCCTTACCGACGTCGCGCAGCGCCGAGCGCGAGCGATAGCGCACCACGTTGGCGACCATGGCGGCGCGTTCACGGCCATATTTTTGGTAAACGTATTGAATCACTTCTTCGCGCCGGTCGTGTTCGATATCGAGATCGATATCGGGCGGCTCGGCGCGTTCTTTGGAAATAAAGCGCTCGAACAGTAACCCGATGGTTTTCGGATCGACGGCGGTAATGCCGAGGCAGTAGCAAACAACGGAATTCGCCGCCGACCCGCGTCCCTGGCAGAGAATGTCGTGAGCGCGGCAAAACTCGACGATCTCCCACATGGTGAGAAAGTAACCGGGATAATCGAGCGCCTCGATGATCTCCAGCTCCTTTTCAATTTGCGTGACAATCTCGTTCGGAATCTCCCCGTTAAAACGCCAGCGCGCCCCGTTGAACGTCTGCTGCCGCAACCACTCCGCAGATGTCGTTCCGTCGGGCAACTGCTCCGACGGATACCGATAACGGATTTCGCTGAGCGAAAAACTGCA
>DATBEY010000291.1:0-6385 GCA_036558765.1 Binatia bacterium
CGACTCGTCGACGAAGATCTTTTCGGCGGCATAACTTTCGTCGGAATAGTCGTTGAGCAAATGATCGTAGCCGACGACGCCGTAATAAATCGCGTCGGTCGGGTGAAGCTCGAAATATTTTTTAAAGTAAGCGTCACAGAACGCGCTGAACGTCGGCATGGTGGTGAATTATCATCTCCAATGGTTCGCTGCAATTTTAACAAGCTCTCTGTGTCTCTTATGAAAATTCCGATCGGCGACAAAAATCCCTGGTCCTACGGCCCGCCTCCCTTTGCAAAGGGGGCTATCGGGAGATTTCTCGGCATTGGTCCCGACCACTGCGGCTCATTTTCATGCGCGGTGTTGTATCGAGTCGTATATGAATTACTCTGTGGCTCTTTATCCGGCAAGAGCGTACTGCGGAGGCACGGAGGACGCGGAAAAAACAATGCTCTTGTTAGCTCCTGCCGGATAGCTTGCGCGCCTGCTCCAAGAACCCAAAGGAGCGCGGGGCGGAGGGCATCAGGAACCGATAGCCGCAGGCCGCCAGGCGATCGATATTTTTCGCGTCCGGATGGGGATGGCCGCAGGGGACGTTGTGCTCTTTGCAGATCGCAAGAATACGATCGATTTCTTTGGCCACCACGGGATGCTCGTAATCGCGCGGGTGCCCGAGCTCCTGGCTCAAATCACCTTCGCCGATCAACACGACGCCGATGCCGGGCACTTCTTTCAAGATGCGCGGCAGGTTGTCGATAGCCCGCATCTCCTCGCATTGAATAACGACGAGGATTTCGCCATCCGGCGCGAGCGGCCAAACATCGGCGCGCTTGTAATATTCCTGTTGGGTGAGACCCCAATAGCGTGCCGCACGTGCCGGCGCATCGCCGCGGATACCCGGTGGATTGTAAAGCGCCGACGTCGAAAGGCGCGGGTAGCGACAGGCTCCGACCGCATTCCAAGCTTCTTCTACCGAGCTGACGTGCGGAAAAATAATACCGAACACGCCGATATCGAGGACCTGCTTGGCGATCCAGCTATTCATTTCGATGCCGTTGGGCGGAATCCGCACCATCGGCGTCACGGCGGGCGACAGAGTGGCGCGCGCGACGATCTCGCGTCGATCGAGCATGAACTGCAGAGCGGCTCGCAAACCGGGAAAGTCGAGGGGCGCGTGTTCCATCTCAAATGCCACTCCGTCGAGCTTTGAGCCCGCCATGGCGACGGCGCTCTCGAGATCGACGGGTGTAAACGAAACGAAAGCAGTTTGGCCTTGCTCCAAGGCTTTGATTACGCCGTTGAGGCGCGGTATGTCTGGCATAGCTTAAGCTCCTAAAGAATGGTTCAAGCCATTCAAGTCGTTCGAAAAGTTGAAACCGTTACTCAAGAGTGCGCAGCTTTGAACGCTTGGTAGAAGACTGCTATAGCAAAGCGACCTGGAAGTGACAATCAGCACTGTGTCGGGACTCGCTGCTGCTAAACTCGTTTCCGGTTAACGTTTTGAACTGAGCGCAGCGATTGAACGTTTTGAGCGGCTTGAACGCGCCGTTCTATTTTTGAACTCTTAGGAGATTATTTTATGATCATCGATGCTCATACGCATTTCACCACGGCTCCGCCGCAATTGCAGGCCTACCGCGGTCAGCAGATCACGAATCTGGCTAAACCGATCAAAGCCAAGCTGCAGATCAGCGATGAAGAATTGGCGCGCTCGATGCAAGGTCAGCTCAATCGCATGAAGGAGTGCGGCATCGATCGGCTATTGTTTTCGCCGCAGGCCGGCGCCATGGGACATCACTTCGGCTCTGCGCTGGTGAGCCGTTACTGGAGCGAGGCGTGCAATGATCTGATCGCGCGGGTTGCCAAGATGTTTCCGGAAAAAATTTCTCCGGTCTGCCAGCTACCACAGTCGCCGGGAGTGCCGCCGAGTGAATGGGCCGATGAGCTCGATCGCTGCGTAAACGATCTCGGTTTTATCGGTTGCAATGTCAACCCGGACGTAGCCGGCGGCCGAGAGCCCTTGACTCCCTCAATGGGCAGTGAGTGGTGGTATCCGTTATGGGAAAAACTCGTGAAACTCGACGTGCCGTGCACGGTACACGCCAGCGCATCGCTCAATCCGGCGATGCATCTCACCAATGCCTACTACATCGCGCACCACAATTCCGCCGCAGTGGAGATTCTACGCTCGCGCGTGTTCAAGGATTTTCCCAAACTGAAAATTATTATTCCGCACGGCGGCGGCGCCATTCCCTATCAATGGAACCGCCAGCGCGGCATGCATGTGAAAGAAGGGCTCGAGCCGTTCGAAGAAGCGGCGCGGCGGGTTTATTGGGATATGGCGATTTACGACAAGGAATCGATGGAGCTTTTAATCAAACGGGTCGGCGCAGATAATGTGCTGTTTGCCACGGAGATGTTTGGCGCCGTGAATGCAATCGATCCCAAGACCGGTCGGAACTTCGAGGATCTGGTGCCGATTTTTCAGGATATCGAGTGGCTGACCGACGAAGACCGTTACAAAATCACGGAGGGCAATGCCAAAAAGGTCTTTTCGCGCATGTTGAAGCAGACGAAAGGCTAAGTATAACGTCGGGTGTTCTCTTCATGATCGAGGCTGTGTCGATCATCGCGAGATTGGTACCATTGCATTCTAAACGGACTGAAGATTTCGTCCCAATGAATTAATCCAAAGGCGAGATCCTTCGGTTTCCCTCAGGATGACATTCGCCATCGCGACCCGTGTCGTGCGCTGATTTTAGGGGCAAAGACAATGCCCGCTAGGTCCAATCCTCGGGTCGCTCTCCTCTGTTCCGTGCTCTTGCCCGGTCTCGGGCAGATTTATAATCGCGAGAGCAAAAAGGGCCTGATCGTTTTCGCTTGTGCAATTGGCCTGGGAGTGCTCGGTTCCCGGTTCTCCGGGTTCAATCGGTTGGCCATGCTGCTCGCTTTAGTGTTACTTTGGGTGAGCGCTGCGACTGACGCCTACCACATGGCCAGGAACTCTGGCCAACCCGCAGAGTTTTACTATCGCAAAGCCTTCGTCGTCGCGATGTTGTTGCTCGTCGGCCCACTCGCGCTGCCGCTACTCTGGGAAAGCAGCAATTTTTCCCGCACGGCGCGCTGGCTCTGGACGATTCTCGTGGTCAGTATCGTGCTGTTGTTTATCGCGACCCCGTATCTGTTGAAGGGAATCGTTGTTTAGTTTGGAATTGTGACCGCGCTCTTACCTCGAAGATTGCGCTGGTCGGTCCTGCACGACATTGGTGATGGCGGGCGAGCTTTCTAAGACTTTCAAGGCATCGACCCCGACTCGCAGGGCGATACCGGGAATACTTCTGTAGAGGCGGGTAACTCTGAAGGTCGTGCCAGCGAGCTCCGCCAGAATATAACTCTGCGCGTCTTGAATCGCCGCTCGTTGTAGAGCGCGAAGGGATTCGCTCAAAAGCTCCTCACGCTGCCAAGGTGTGCGTAACCCCGCGAGCACAAGAACGGTGCCATTACTGGCTGCCCGTGTGAACAGTTGTGGAGGCACTTTCTCCGCGACCGGATCGACGGCGCGAGTGCTTGGCGGTTCGGTTTGGGGCGAACCGAGAATCGGTCCCTGTTTTACTCCGCTAGGCAGCCGGTCGAGCAGCACGTTTGTCACGATGGGCAGGCGCGCCAACTCGGCCAGTGCATCGGCGCCGACTTCCAAAGCGATGCCGGGAATTTCCTGATACCGGCGCACGATTTTATAGTTTCTTCCTTCCAATTGGGTCAGTAGATCGTTCTGAATCGAGGCGATCGCAGTGCGCTGCGCGCGCAGGGCATCGCCATCGAGGTTTGACTCCATTTCCCACGGCACGCTCAAGCCGACGAGCACCAACACTGTGCCGTGAAGCGCCGCCTGGTTGATGACTTCGGAAGGAATTTTGTCTTGAGATCGCGCCTGGGCGAAGGACGCGAAGAACAGCAGGGCAGCACACCAACTGGCGCGAGATAAGGCCGCCATGACAAAATATGGCTTCATGATTCCTCCCCGTCCGACGTCTATCATCATGGGAAGAGAAGCGAGGTTGCCCAACTCAAAAGTATCTTATACCCGCACCGGCGCCGCTGTCCAGTTTTCTCCGGCTTCCGTAGCTCGCAGAGTTGCCGTGCTCACTAATGACTAATCTGTAGGTCAGCGTCGACGGTGTAGAGCTCCTGGGGCTGGGCGACACCACGCAAAGCGAAGCGGCCGACCGAGACGAGGTGGCTTCGCAGGTCACCGACGGCGTCTGCGAACGCCGCAGAAACCAGCAAGGGTTGATCCACCGAGCGGCACATCGCGGCAATCCGGCTTACTTCATTCACCGCGGGGCCGATAACCGTGAAATCGAGCCGTTCCTTGCTGCCAATGTTGCCATAGAAGACCGTTCCGACATGAAGCGCGAGGTACATGTCCGTAACGGGCAGATTTTCTGCTGCACGGGTGCGATTCAGCTCGGCGACGCTTTGACGAGCGGCTACGGCGGCCGCCATCGCGGATTCGCAGACGCGTTGTCGATTATCGCCAGTGAAAATGGCAAGAACGCCGTCGCCGATCAGTTTCAAAACATCCCCGCGCTGATGATAGATCGTCGAAATGACGGCGTCGGAATAATCGTTAAGAAGAGGAATAATCTCACCGGGAGCAGCGGTATCGGCAATCCGTGTATAGCTGCGCAGATCGCTAAACCACAGAGCCGCTTCGATTTGATCGGTGATGCCGCGGTCGATCTGACCTTGCAGCACGCGCTTGCCGGCGTCGCGTCCGAGGTAAGTCTCCACCAAGGTCTCGGCGATTCGTGCCAATGATGCCGCTTTCACCGTGAGCGCCAAAAGCGGGACCAGCTGGCCGAGGTCGGCAATATCTCTATCGCCAAATCCAGCGGCAGCATCGGTGGCCCAAGATGAGTAGATGCCGTCCATGTCGCCGATCACGGCCTCGTTCGCAAACCGGTTTACCATCGCAATGTAATCGGTCATGCCGGCAGCGATCAGTTCAGGAAAAATCGAAAATTCATCCTTTGCCGTTGATATGAGACGGCGTCGCAAAAGAGTCTCCCCACTGCGCTCGAGATAAAAGAAGGGGCTGCGCTGCCATCGGCCGAAATCCTCCTCAGTTCGGCCGAACTCGGTTAGAACGGTGGTATCTTTGTCGCGGTTCCAACGGAATGCCCGTCCTTCGTAAATGGGATGGAGCGTATCGGCGAGTACAATCGCGCGCGCGATGGGTAGGCCAAAGCGCACCGCCCGCTCGCAAAACCCGGTAAGTGTCGCAATTTCACTCTGGCCCGCTAATCCAGCTTCGGTAATCCAAGCAGCAAGCTCGGCGAGTTGAAGATCGTCCATGCTGGGGTGTTTTATACCATGCGCGGGCACTCTAATGAATCAATCAGCAACGATCTTCGCCGCGCAAGTGTTTGGATTCGTTGTTGTTGAATGGCTAACTCCGCTTTGATATTCCGGAATTCGCTAAGGCTGATCAAGCTCGCGGCGATTCGAGTCGATGCGCCGCAGCAAATTTGCCGGGGAGGTAAATCGCAATGCCGACTATTGATGCCGATGCTCACGTCGTGGAATCAGAGCACACGTGGGACTACATGGACAAGGCCGATCAAAAATACCGGCCGCTGATCGTGAAGCCGCGCGGCGAAGGCAGTGGGGAGTACTGGTATATTGACGGAAAGATCCGCGGTCTTGTGCGAGTGGTTCTCACCGCGCAGCAGGTCGCGGAAGTAGCTCAGCGCACGGGGCGCGACATGAACACTGCGCAGGAAACCCGCGAAATGGAAAACGTGCCGGCGCGGCTTAGACACATGGATGAGCTCGGCATTGACATTCAAGTGCTCTACCCGACGATGTTCATCGAGCAGATTGCCGACAAACCCGAGTGGGAAATTCCAATTGCCAAAGGGTACAACCGCTGGCTCGCCGATATTTATTCTCAAGGCCAGAACCGGCTGCGCTGGATTTGCGTTTTGCCTTTGCTTGATATGAGGGCGTCGTTGGAGGAACTGAAGTTTTGCACGGAGCACGGCGCTTGCGGCGTCTTCATGCGTGGTATCGAGGACGAGCGCATGATCACCGATCCCTATTTTTACCCGCTATACGAGCAAATGAGCCGTCTGGACCTTGCCGTCGGCGTCCACGTGGGCAATGCCAACCCCTATGTGCTCGATCTGGTGTCGCAATACAACGGCGGCGGCAGCTTCTGGAAATTTCGCATTCCCGTGATCGGCGCCTTTCATTCAGTCATCATGAGCGAAGTGCCAACGCTTTTCCCCAAGCTGCGCTTTCACTGGGCGGAAGCGGCGGCGCAATGGATTCCGTACGTGGTCAAAGATTTTCAGCGCCGCTGGGGCGCAATCAATCGGCAATTGCCGGATAATCCGCTCAA
>DATBEY010000292.1:0-4822 GCA_036558765.1 Binatia bacterium
GATCAGTTTCCGGTGATCATGAAAAGCAAGAATCTGGTGCGGGAGATTCCTCGATCCTATCACGGCCATCACATGTTACGGCATCGCCGCCGCGAACAACTTCTCGAGACCGGCCACACGATGTTGTACGACCTCAAGGAGAATGTCGTGACGCCCTACGTGATGGTCGAGTCGCTCGGTTGGTTCTACAGCCTGCCATTCATCGGTAAAACCCTATGCCCCGCGTGGTATCGCAAGACTGCAGACTGGCTCCGCCGCAAGCTCGTCCCGCCGATTGCCACCACTCTGACAGTGGACAAACTATCGCGCGAGGAGGTCGAGGAAATGCTTGCCGCGGAGCAGCGCGCCGTCACCCGCCGCCTGCTCCAGGAGAAGTTCGGCGATCGAAATCCCAATCTATCCCTGGCACGGCTCGAATTTTTACGGCGACGGGCGCTCGACGAAGAGGGCGCGGGGGAACCCTCACCCGAAGCGCGCGCCACCGCTCTCACTCCCGAGGAGGAAACCCGCTTCGTCGAAGATCTGCGCCGGCATCACGACATTAACTACGGCGCGTCTTTCGCGCGCATGGAACGGATCACGCGTACCGGCTTTACTCTAAGCGAACAGGTGTTCACAGTTGAAACTGCGCTGCGTATTATGGGCTTGACGCGAAACTTTGCTCGGCTCGTGCTGTTTTGCGGCCACGGCAGCAGCTCGGAAAACAATCCATTCGAGGCGGCGCTCGATTGCGGCGCCTGCGGCGGCAACCCGGGCAAGCCTAATGCCCGCGTGCTGGCAATGATCGCGAACCGGCCTTTGGTACGCGAGCAACTCGCCCGTAACGGCATCGCGATTCCACAAGACACCTATTTCATCGCCGGGCAGCACAACACGACAACCGACGATGTCGAGCTGTTCGATCTCGAAGATCTCCCCCCTACCCACCGCAAGGATCTGCTGCAATTCATCGAGGACTTGGAGAGAGCCGGCAGGTACGCGAGCCAGGAACGCTGCTCGAGACTTCCCGGAGTAAAAATTCCGCGGCGAGTGTCGCGCGCCAAAAAAGAGGTTCGCCGGCGGAGCTCCGACTGGAGTCAGGTTCGACCGGAATGGGGTCTATCCGGCAACGCGGCGTTCATTGTCGGCCGCCGCGCGCTGACAAACCGGATCCGCCTCGACGGCCGCGTTTTTCTAAATTCCTACGACTATCTTCAGGACCCCGACGGCCGATTGCTCGAAGTTATTCTCACCGGACCGCAACTCGTCGGCCAATGGATCAACATGGAACATTATTTTTCCGCGGTCGACCCCGACGTTTATGGAAGCGGCAGCAAAATTTACCACAATATTGTCGGCCGGTTCGCCATCATGGCCGGACCTCAGAGCGATTTGCGCACGGGCCTCGCCTGGCAAACCGTGATGAACGGCCCGCGACCGTATCACGAGCCGATGCGTCTCGTCACACTGGTCGAAGCGCCGCGACAAAGAATCGAAAAGATCATTCGCAATCAACGCCATTTGCAGCAGCTCTACGATAACGAATGGCTATTCCTGATCGCCATCGAACCAGAAGAGCGGCTGTGCTATCGCTATGTCCCAAAAATCGGCTGGGAACCGACAGAAGGCCAAAGTTTCGCATACAATTCAAAGCGGGCCTTGAAGGAGGATGACCATGACGGACCTAACGCTGCATCCGATGAAAGAAATTAGAATTATTATACAAGGCGAACACCTTAAATTTGCGACCGATCTGCTCGACGATAAGGCGACCGGCTATACGATCATCCACAATATTTCCGGAAAGGGCCATCACGGTTTTCACACGGCTCATCCCATGTTCAACGAAATGGACAGCATCGTCATGCTCATGACGGTTGTCACTGCCGATCAGGTGGAGGCTATTCTGGCCGGTCTGAAACCTCTGTTTGCCCGCTATACCGGAGTCATGTTCGTCTCCGACGTGACGGTAAGCCGGTTGGAATACTTTTCACCGGCAGCCGCGAAGCCATAGCTCTCTAACGCCGCACTAGCGGACCATTGGCGCAACTGCGGCGCTCGAGATCACGGCGGGATCGGTCGCGTTGAACGAGCGTTTTTCGCGGGCCGCGCGGATTCAACCCGTGATTTTATGCTGAGTGGGCACGAGAGTCCGACGACGAAAGCAGTCGAGGACATGATCATTAATCATTCCCGTCGCTTGCATGTGAGCGTAACAGATTGTCGAGCCGACGAATTTAAAGCCTCGCTGCTTGAGATCTCTGCTCAAAGCATCCGACTCGGGGCTCGTGGCGGGATAATCTTTTAAACTCCGGAAATTGTGCACCACCGGGCGGCCTTCCACAAAACGCCAGATGTAAGCATCGAAGCTGCCGAATCCCTCTTGCACATCGAGAAACTTCTTCGCGTTGTTGATTGCCGCGGCGATCTTCGCCCCGTTGCGGATGATACCGTCGTTCTTCAGCAGCGAACCGATCTGGCGCTTGCCGTAGCGCGCGACTTTCTCGGGATCGAAGCCGGAGAATGCTTTCCTGTAGGCTTCGCGCTTGCGCAACACCGTATACCAACTCAATCCCGCCTGCGCTCCCTCCAGTGTGAGAAATTCAAACATGAGTCGGTCATCGTGTACCGGAACACCCCATTCTTGATCGTGATATGCGACATAGTCGGGTTTGGTCAAATCGACCCATGGGCAGCGCTCGTCAGTCTTGCAGGGCTTTGTGACCATCAAGCGTAAACTACTTTATGTAATACCCGGCGGCTTTCCAGTCGCCATTCTTTTCTCGCATGAAAGTCACCAATTCTACGGCGGACTTCTTGTTTTCGAAACTGGTGTCGAATTGCATGACGAGGTAGTTTCCGTCGGGTGCTCCGGGAAGAGACGTTGCGCTCTGGGTTTTGGCTAGTTTTCGTGCGAGTAATTTTCCGAGCGGCCTTCGAGCTCCTGTTAAAGCGTCCGTCCAGTTTTTCTCCGTAACTGCTCCCTGAAAATAGCTCGAGGCCTGCTTCCAACTATTTCCGTAATTCCCCGAATCGATTTCACCAAGCCATGATTGAGCGGCAGCAATAATCGGCTTTTCCGCGGGCTGATCAGCATACACAGTTCCAAGATTCGCCAAGCAAAGTACGATGGCGATTGCGGCTCGCAAATTCATGCTTCCTCCACGATGTAGCTCAACGCTTCACTTTTTTAGACCCAGCAAAACAACTCCGCAAGCAACCAAAAAAATACCCATCCAATCTTTCGGCGCCGGACGTTCGCCGAGAAACGTTACGGCAAATATTGCAACCAGCACGACACTCAACTTGTCCACCGGCGCCACCTTCGCAGCATCACCGATTTTCAAAGCCCTAAAGTAGCAGACCCACGATGCCCCGGTCGCCAACCCCGAAAGAGTGAGGAACAGCCAAGTCTTGGGCCTCAAGGAAAGTGGATCGAGCCACTTGCCGGTATAAAGCACGAACCAGATAATGGCGAACAAAATGATAAAAGTCCGGATCATCGTGGCAAAATCCGAATCCACTCCTTCAAGACCGATTTTCGCGAAAATTGCCGTCAATGACGCAAACACTGCCGACATGAGCGCCCACTGAAACCAAATGTACCCCGATGTCATGAAGATCTCTCCTCCGCGGATTTCCTTCGCGCTAGTTTTTTCCGCTCGATCCCCTCTAGGTGAATGCGTCGAGACTGCGCGCTTTGGTCGCGCTTCTTGCGCCGGCAAATTCGGCAACGAACCGCCGTCGAGTAGGCGAATCCTTTAGCCACTTCATACCACCACTTCTGCTGAGTTCCCGTCCAGATCTCTTCTTTGCCGCAATCAACGCATCGAAACGGTCGATCAACGTAGTAACCTCTTCTGACAAACTCGGGGGCTCCATAGCTGTTATTAGGCGCGAGCAGCGCTTCGTTAACGGGTATCAACCGAGAGGGCAGCGGGGTGCGTTCGAGGGGTTTCGCCATGACCGCGTGCTTCAACTTAAGCTTCTTTCGTCTCGCAGAAATTTCTTGGCGCCGCTGTTTGCCGCTTTTCATAGATATTTTAGATTACGGAGCAGCGCTCACTCCGCTTTGCAACTCGGGCAATCGACGGCCGCGGTATGGGTGTCGCTGCCGCGCCGTTAGGAGTATTCAGGTAGATCTGGACTATTTTATAAGACTCCCTGCGAACAGACTAGCCGAATCGAATGACGGAAAGCCAGCGATCGATCCAACTCTCTGCTCTTTGTATCGCTCGCTCCCGAACCGATTCACATCCTAATGATCTGGCGCAGCCACAGCTCAACGTTCAATACCGCATTCGGCGGGATCAGATCGGTAAGTCCTTCCTCTCGATAAGCGAGATGAGGACTCAGGCGCACCTTACGGTAGCCGCCTGGTTTCATGCCGATCAGCGCATATTCGACTCCAGCGATTGCTCTTCTTTTCCCTAGGATCAGTTCGTGATCGACCAAACGACGGCCACTTTCCGTCCGCAGCATGCTTGCCGGTAAAAACTCGGCTTGGCGTTCATTGAGCGGCACTTCATCGCCCTTGTTCAGATGGATGCGAAGATTGTAAATAACTGTGTCGCCCTTTTTAGCCGACTCCCCGAAACCTTCACGATCATTTAGAAGTTTAATTCCGCTTTTCGCTTTCATCTGTCGAAGGCAACGAACGGCACAGGCTTTTACCGAAGCGCGGCGTCGCCGGTTTTCTTCTCCTAATGTAATGCTTAATATAATTTAAAGTGATTCTTGCAGCCGTGGCTAGCGCAATCTCTGCAGGAAGCCTTCCCGTTCGATCTCATCGAGCAAGCTTAAATCGACGAAGTCACCGGGAGCGCGTTGCGGAGCGCCCATC
>DATBEY010000293.1:0-10920 GCA_036558765.1 Binatia bacterium
GGGGTCATGACGGGCGAGGATGTCGAGCTATGTATCGATGCCGGAGCGGACGGTGTTATCGTTTCCAATCACGGTGGCCGGCATCTCGACAACACGCTGGCAACCATCGAGGTCCTCTCCGAGGCGGTGGCGGCGGCGAAGGAAAAAATCGAAATTTATCTCGACGGTGGCATCCGGCGCGGCACCGATGTGGTGAAGGCGATCGCGCTGGGAGCCAAAGCCGTTTTTATCGGCCGGCCGCTCTTCTGGGGGCTGGCGGTGGACGGTGAAAAAGGCGTCATTCGGGTGTTGGAGATTTTGCGTGAGGAAATTGAGATCACCATGGCAAAGTGCGGCCGTCCGACGGTAAGGAGTATAGACTCATCGGTGGTCGTCAAAGCTCCACCGCTCTAGGACTCGTGTGATCCAGCGAGGGCGATGGTTAAAGACGCGATGTGATTTTATGGACGCTATCACTCGAAAGATCGCCGATTACGCTGCCGGCGTCAGGTTTGCCGATCTTACGGAGGAAGTGATTCAGGCGGCGACGCAACGGCTGCTGGATTCTCTTGGCTGTGCCCTGGGCGCTTACAATTGTGAGCCGGCGCAAATCGGCAGACGATTGGCCGCCGGGCAGACGGCGGGAAAATATCCTGGCCGTGTCCTCTGCTTTGCCGAGCATTTACCGGCCGAGGCCGCGACATTTATCAACACCGCAATGATTCGGAATCTCGACTTCAACGACCGTTATCCGGGCGGACATCCGAGCGACTGTCTAGGCGCACTTTTGGCTTTGGCAGGCGCCATGCACATCGACGGAAAACGGTTTTTGGCCGCCATGATCGTCATTTACGAAACTTTTGCGCGCCTGAGTGATGCGACCAAACTCAGCCGGCGCGGTTGGGATCAAGGCTACGCTATCGCGATTGCAACGGCGGCAGGACTTTGCAATCTGCTCGGGCTTTCACTCAACGATGCTGCCAATGCCGTCGGCATTGCCGCCACGTCTAACTTGCCGCTACGGGTCACGCGCTCGGGCGAGTTGACCGCTTGGAAAAACGTCGCCACGGCTTACGCCGCACGCAACGGCGTCTTCGCGACGCTGCTTGCGGCAGAAGGTATGAGCGGGCCGGGCAATGCCTTCGACGGACGTAACGGACTTTTTGAAAATGTCACCGGGCCCTTCGAACTGGCGCCGTTCCCGAATAACGGAGGCACGTATTTAACGCCACGCGTGCAGATGAAATATTGGCCGATCGAAACCAATGGACAACCGGCCGTGTGGGCGGCCCTGGAACTCCGCGAAAAAGCCGACGCGCAATCGTTGCAGCAGATCGAAGTTTTTACGTCGAAGTTTACCTGGTTCGAAATCGGCAGCGAGCCGGAAAAGTGGGACCCTCGAACACGGGAGACGGCGGATCATAGTTTACCCTATATCTTCGCTCGCGCGCTGGTGGACGGGCCGATTCGCGTGAGCTCATTCGAGGACGAAGCGGTGCGCGACCCGGCGCTGCGGCCGATCATGGCAAAGATCACAGTGATTCCGGACGATGCCATCGAGGCGATGTTGCCGGAAAAAACTTTGCTGCGCGCAGTGGCGACGACCCATGACGGAACCCGTCATACGTGCGAAATCGTCAACCCGCTCGGTCATCCCGATAACCCCATGCAAGATCGCGACATCGAGGAAAAGTTTACAGCGCTCGCGGAGCCCGTCCTGGGGGCCGAACGGAGCCGCGCAGTATGGGAACTGTGGCGCGACGTGACTCGGTCGGCGGATCTTGCGCGTTTGCTGGAGTTGCTCGACCTCCCCGATTTGTCCAGGTTCAAGAGCTCGAAGCAGTGAAGCAAACGTTAGACGAAATCCGCATCGTCGATACCACATTGCGTGACGGCGATATCAGTCTGTGGGCTTACGGCATGACCACGGGAATGATGTTGCCGGCGCTCCGTCCGATGGATGATGCGGGTTTTGATTCGATGGAATTTTTTCTCAGCCTGCGTTTGAAGAAATTCGTGCGCGAGCACAAGGAAAATCCTTGGGATTGGCTGCGCCTCGGCACCCAACAAGTAACCAAGACTCGCTTGCGTTATCACGGCGGGTTACACAGTGGTTTTGAATTCATCCCCAAATGTATTCGGCAGTTACTGATTCAAACGGTGGTGAAATATGGCATCGACCTGACGCGGACGTCCAACGCTTGGAACGATTTCGCGGCCCTCGGAAAGGAAGCGAGGGAGCTCAAAAAACTCGGTATGGATACGGTGATGAATCTCATCTATTCGATTTCGCCGCGTCACACCGACGAATACTATGCGCAGAAGGCGCGTGATGCCGCTGCGCTGAAGCCGTATCGGTTATGCTTCAAGGACGTTGGCGGCATGCTGACCCCCGATCGCACCCGTGATTTAGTGCGGCTCATCCGGCGAAATATCGGCGACACTCCCCTCGAGTTTCATGCCCACTGCAATAACGGGCTTGGCCCTTTCAACCTGCTCGAAGCGGTCAAAGAGGGCGTGCGCATCGTGCATACCGCGATCCCGCCGCTCGCCAATGGCTCGTCACAGCCTTCGGTATTCAATGTCATCGGCAATTTGCGCGCCCTCGGCTACCGACCGATGATCAACATGGATACGCTACCCGCTGTACGCGAGCACTTCGAAGCAATTGCGAAGCGGGAAGGTTTACCGCTCGGCGTGCCGCGTGAATACGATCAAACCTGGTACGGCCATCAGGTGCCGGGCGGGATGATTTCCAACCTCCGGCACCAGCTGAAGCTCATGGGCAAAGAAGAAAAGCTCGACCAGGTTCTGGAGGAAACCGCGCGTGTGCGCGCTGAGCTGGGTTATCCGATCATGGTCACGCCCTTCGCGCAATTCGTCGGCAGCCAGGCGGCGATCAATGTGATTCTCGGCGAGCGCTACAGGGAAGTGACCGATCAGGTGATCCAATACGCGCTTGGTTTATGGGGCAGGGAAGGCAGCGATCACATGGATCGAGAGGTGAAAGCAAAAATCTTGGATCGAATGCGCGCCCGTGAAATCGAAAGACTCGAATATCCGGAGCCGAGCCTCGTAGAGATACGTAAGCAATACGGCGGGCCGCAGCTGTCGGATGAGGAATTGTTGTTGCGCTATTATGCCGGCCCGGAATTTGTCGATGCGTTAAAGAACGCACCGAAAAAATATGATTCTTCGATTAGAAAGCCGATTGTAAAGCTGATCGAAGAACTGAGCACTAAGAAATTGCGCCGCGTTTTTATTCAGAACAAAAATTTTTCCCTGGTCGTGGAGAAAGGTGAATGATCCCGATGATAGCCTCTCTCTCCGTCCAGACTGAGCGGCACCGCCACACCTTCAAAGGAGGTTTCGTGATTTTACGCCGGCTCTTTTTCATTGCGCTGAGTACGGTGATTTACGTTGCACCGTCGGCTTTTGCTCAAGCCGTGCGCGCGAGCTATTCGGGACTGTCGGGGCAAAATCTGCCATTCTGGCTGACCTATGATGCGGGGCTGTACAAGAAATACGGATTGAGCACGGAAATCGTCCTGATCTCGGGAGGGCTGACAAATATCCAAGCGGTCATGGCGAACGAAATCGCCTTTACCTACCTAGGCGGAGCATCGCCGATCCAGGCGACTGCCCAAGGGGCCGACATTGAGGTCTTGGCTACCGCCTATGGCTTGATGCCGTACGGAATGATCGGCAATAAAAACATTCACACGCCCGCGGAACTCAAGGGCAAAACCTTTGTGGTCTCACGGCTCGGCGGGATCGAGGAGACGGCGGCACGGCTCGCGCTCGACCGGTTGGGCGTGGGCGCGCGCAATGTGTCATTTCTGCAAGCGGGACCCGACCCCGTGCGTATCGCGGCGCTGGAATCAGGCTCAGCGCAAGCGACGATGCTCGCCCCGCCGGGGCTGTTCGCGGCGACCTCCCGCGGCCTCAATTTGCTTGCTGATCTCGGCGCTCTGAAAATCAAATATCCTACTTCAGTGGTGGCGGCGCGGCGCGCCTTCGTCACACAAGAGAGAACGGTCGCCAAACGGTTTCTTATGGCGCTGGTGGACGGGCTGCATCTCTATCGCCAAAATAAAAATCTGGCGGTTCAAGTGCTGCAGAAGTATACGAAGATTGCCAACCCAGATATTTTGTCACAGTCCTACAACTACTTTGTCAAAAATACTCCCGCGTGGCCGCTCTCCGAAGCTGCGACGATTCAGGCGGCACTTCCCACCGATAAGCCCACCAATCGGAAGATCGAAGATTTTTACGACAATTCAGTTCTCGAGGAGCTGGAACGCGAAGGGTTCCTCAAGACGCTGGGAAAATAGCGGGCTAACCCGAGGGTGCGAGCTAACTCAGCGATGTGCGATTCCATCATTCCCGCATGTTTTTAGCGGGAAAGCAGGCGAATCCGGAATGGACCCGACTAACACGTTCGGCGGTGACCCGTTTAGGAATCGATCTCTTTAGCCCAGTCCCGTCTCAAACGAACTCAATCACAGCGCCGTCGTGCTTGCGGGCGGTTTTCGGTGATGTGTCGCTTGCTCGTAGGCGTAGGCGAACTTAATCAAGTTGCCATCGTCGTAGGGACGGCCAATGAAGCAAACTCCCGCCGGTAAATTGTCGGTGGTAAATCCGGCGGGAACGACGATCGTCGGTACGTAAACCAGAAAAGTATTCAGGTGCGGTGCGCCTTTCTGATCGACAAAGGGCGGCGCAATACCATCTTTGATCAAAGTTGGCTGGTGCTCTACGGCTTTGTGAACGATGGCGTCGAGATTGTGATCGGCCATCGCTTGCAGAAAATTCGTCATCAATTGATCTTGCGCTTTGAGGCTCTCGTAATGCTTGGTGGCGTCGGGTCTTCGCTTGAACCGGTCCTGCGAGCGCTTCACGACTTTAGCGAAGTCCGGGGCGGCGATCACTTCCTGCGGCGTTTTGAACGGAGGATGGGCGGTCCTTCCGAAGTAATTCTTGAACGATTCGTCTGTTTCGCCGGGGCCGCCCGAGCGCTTCGCGAGCAGCTCTTTAATTCCTGGAATCGTAATCGGATCGACGATCTCGGCACCAGCGGCGCGTAGCTCGACGACGGCTTTATCGAAAACCGCCGAGACTTTCTTGAAATCTTCGGAGTCGGGCTCGGCATTGAGCCCAATGGATTCGCGCAGTACTCCCAAACGAACACCCTTCAGGCCGCCTTTATCCAAAAATTTCGTGAAGGTATCCGGAATATGGGCGACGCCGCGCGCTGTGATCGGATCTTCCGGATCATAGCCGACCATCACATCGAGAAGCTTGGCGAGATCGGCGACGGTGCGCGCCATGGGACCGAGGGAGCCAAAAATTTCCGGCCAGCAGCCGTAAACGCCGCCACGGCTCACCAGACCGGCCGAAGGACGCATCCCGGTGATGCAGTTCCAAGTGGATGGCCGGCGGATCGAGGCCAAACCTTCCTGTCCCACGGCCACGGTTGTGAAGTTCGCGGATACCGATGCCGCCGAACCGCCGGAAGAGCCGCCGACCGTACGCTCTGGATCATAAGGATTGCGTGTTGAGCCGAAGAGCGAGCCATGGGTATCGCCGCCGCCCAATTCGCCGAGGGTGGCTTTGCCCAAAATGATTGCGCCCGCGTGGCGCAATTTGTCCGCGACGAAAGAATCGTGATCCGGATAATAATTCTTAAAAAGCAGCGATCCGAGGGTCGTCGGCATTCCTTTGACATCGGCTTGATCCTTGATGATCACCGGAATTCCATGCAGCGAACCGACGGGGCCGGATGCCTTGTACGCGGCGTCCAGCTGCTCGGCCTCCCGAAGCGCTTCGGAGTTGACGGTGATCAAAGCGTTGATTACGGGCCCGTGCTTGTCGAATTTTTCAATTCGATCGAGATAGGCTTGAACAACCTCGCGACAGGTCACGGAGCCTGAGCGATAGGCGCCGTGGAGGTCATCTATAGTCGCTTCCAAAATATTAAACGCCGCCATGGAAGCTCCTTTCGAGTTTCTATAGGAGCCTCAATACTTGAGCGGAGCGATAATGTCCAGCCTTAGAGATGGTGTTGCGGAGAAAAGTTCTCGCAGCTCGTCAGAGATCGCAAATCACGCTGTTCTCAGTTTGCCGCACTTGTGGAACGCGCAACACTCGCTAACTCCAAAGTGCGGTTCTGCTGAATTACCGCGTCGAGGATTTCGACGACGGCGTCAGGGGTATAGGGCTTGTCGACAAAATTCCTGATGCCTGCCTTGTACATCTTAGTCTTAGATTCGGGATCAATATAACCGCTACTGACGACAATGCTGACCTGCGGATTTTGCTCCTTCATGGTCAGAATTACTTCCCACCCAGCTTTTTTTGGCAGACCAATATCCAGAAGCACCACGTCAATTTTGTGCTTGTGCTCCTGAAACAAGTTGAGTGCCTCTTCGCCGTCCAGCGCGACGAGCACATTGTATCCATGTTTAGCAAAGGTTTTACGCAACAGGAGGACCATCATCTCTTCGTCTTCGACCAACAGAACGGTCTTGTGGCCGTTGCCGCCGTTTTCCACGGAAACTTCGGTCTGGACAGCCGTATCGACGGTGTTTTGCTGCTCCCGCGCGGTCGGCAAATACAAGCGAAATTTCGTGCCCCGCTGGGGTTCAGTGTGCACCTCGATCAAGCCGTCGTGATTCTTGATGATGCCGTAAACGATGGCGAGGCCAAGCCCGGTACCCTCGCCAATTCCTTTGGTGGTGAAAAAGGGCTCAAACAGGCGGGCGCGAACGCTGTCCGACATTCCAGTTCCGCTATCGATGACTTCGATGCAGACATATTCGCGTGCCTGAGCGCCGGCGTCGTTGATCGTCGCGCCGTCTACGAGCGAGGTTCGCAGAACGAGCTTGCCGCCGTCGGGCATTGCGTCGCGGGCGTTCACGCAAAGATTGAGCAGGGCTTGAGTGATCTGATTCGGATCGGCCATGACCAACGGCAGCTTGGCGCGCAACTCCAAAGAAAGATCGATGGTTTTTGGCAGCGTCTGCTTGAGCAAATTGGCGAGGCCGGAAATAAGCTCATTGGCGCTGCTGGAGATCAAACGCGATTCAGTCTTGCGCGCCAACGTGAGAAGCTGGCGCACGACGCCGGTGCCGCGCTCGATCGCATCGTCGATGATCTCGAGCTGTTCGGTAATTTCTTCGTTTTCCGAAACGAGGCTTGCGACCGAGCTGGCGTATCCCTTGATGATATTAAGGACATTGTTGAAGTCGTGCGCGATGCCGCCGGCCAGGGTTCCAATGCTTTCCATTTTTTGCGCTTGCCGAAGCTGCGCTTCGAGTCTTTTTTGCTCTTCGAGATCTTTGAGCAGCGCCGCATTGGCGCGCTCGAGCTCGGCGGTCCGTTCTTTGACGCGTTTTTCGAGCTCCTGATTGGCTCGCGCCAATTCGTCTCTGGCTTCTCGGAGAGCGGTCTCGGCCTGCTTGCGCTTGGTGATCTCCCGGGCGATTTTAGAGGCGCCGACGATTTTGCCGCGCGCATCCTTAATCGGCGAGATCGTCAGCGAGATTTCCACCGCACTACCGTCCTTGCGCTGCCGTACCGTGTCGTAGTGCTCAATGCGCTCACCGCGGCGAATCCGCTCGAGAATCCTGGTTTCCTCGTGGCTTCGGTCCGGCGGAATGATCGTGGTAATCGATTTCCCGATCATCTCCTCTGCGGTATAGCCAAAGAGACGCTCGGCGGCCGGGTTCCAGCTCTTGACGATTCCGTCCAGGTTTTTGGCGATGATGGCGTCATCGGATGATTCGACGAGCGCTGCCAAATGGAGGCTTGCCTGCTCGGCTTTTTTCAGATGGCTGACATCCTGGAACGTATTGATAGCCCCGGACAGGCGTCCATTCTCGTCATGAAACGGACTGATGTTCACTCGAACGACGATCTGGGAACCGTCCGGCCGCTCAACCATAATTTCTTCGTTTCTAAATGACTCACCGGTTCGAATGGCCATGGCCATCGGGGATTTATCGTGCGGTAAAGTTGATCCATCGGGCGAGAGCATGCGAAACGAACCGCCATATTTATCCTCATCACTATCCAACTTGGGCGCGCGACCCCAGAGCTCAGCGGCATGTTGATTGAAGTAGGTGATGCGCCCCTCAAGATCGCAGGTATAAACCGCGGCGGGCATGACCGAGAGCACGTTTTCGATTTTTTTCTTGGCGATTTCGGCTTGGGCGAGTGCGGCGCGTTTTTCGATCAGCTCGAGATGATCCTGGTGCGCTGCACGGCTACGTTCCAACACCGACATCATAAAGTCGACCCTGGCAGCAAGTGATTTGCCGTTCAGAATCAATGGCGCTTCATAAAACCAGTTGGGGTACACGTGATTGCCCCAAATCGCCAATGGATGGGTGTGCAATGCTACAAGCAAAGCCTCGGGCGAGAGACGGCTCCGATTGTACTGACAGATAATGCGGCGGTTTGAACCGTGGTTAAATAGGTCGTTGATGCTCGCTTCCCAGTGCTCCAAATCGGCGGGATCGATGTCGGGACCCAGGGTCCACGTCATTTCCACGCCAAAGCGCACGCCTGTAAAACCATCGTCCGCAGCGGCCCTCATCAAATCGAGCACTTGACGTGATTTTTTTTCTGACGAGAGCTTCCCGGGTTGGCGCCATTCGCGACGGGTCCAAAGCTTCAGCGCGCCGCGATCCATATGTTTATCCACATCGATGCCGCCGATTTGTAAGTGGCTGACCAAATCCTCTACGGTCTGATCGTCGGCGATGTAGATAAACTGTTCCTGTTTCGCGAGCGCCTCCTGAATGAACGGAATCAGTGCCGGCATCTGTTCAACGGGATCTTTGTGATAAAAAAGGCAGAGGTGATCTCCGTCTTTCAAATTGACGATTTCTTCTGCTAGCTCGGACACTTCTCCACCTCGCTGGCCTTGAAGCTGCAGCGTTGCCGTTGTTTCAAGGATATAACGTTTGTTGGTTCAATCAATAGGTTTCGGCGCTCTCGGTGCGAAGGTTCAATTGAAAATCTGCAATCTTTTCGTCATCCTCCGATTCGAGCTATCGGGGACCGTAAACAGCAACGCTGGGGGGACTACGCTTTGCGGGGCGAAATGGCGAAACGGGTAGCGGGGTTTGGCACGACGGTTTTTGTCGAGATCAACGAACTCGCGCGCCATCACAATGCCGTCAATCTCGGCCAAGGCGCACCGGATTTCGACGGCCCGCCGGTAGTTCTTGCCGCTGCAGTACGAGCAGTCAACGGCGCGCTCAATCAATACGCGCCCGGTATCGGTATGCCCTCAGTACGGGAGGCAATCGCCCGGCACGCGGAGCGTTTTTATGGTCAAAAGCTGGATCCGGAGAGCGAAGTTCTGGTTACCAGCGGCGCCACCGAAGGAATGTTTGCGGCCATTTTGGGCCTTACGGATCCCGGCGACGAAATCATTGTTTTCGAGCCGGTCTACGATACCTATGTGCCGAACCTGATCATGGCCGGCGTGACGCCCCGGTATGTGCCGCTTCGGGGCGATCAGTGGCACTTTGACCCCGATGAGCTGGCGAAGTCATTCACTGCACGAACTCGCGCAATCATCATCAACACGCCGCATAATCCCACCGGCAAAGTTTACTCGCGCAACGAGCTCCGTCTCATTAGCGAGCTTTGCATAAGGCACGATGTGATCGCGATCACCGACGAGGTTTACGAGCATATTTTATACGACGACGCGGTTCATACCCGGCTCGCGACTTTGCCGGGAATGCGCGAGCGCACGCTGACGGTGAGCAGCCTGGGTAAGACGTTTAGCGTGACCGGGTGGAAAGTCGGCTGGGCGCTCGGTCCGGCGCGCTTGGTGAACGCGGTCAATCACGCGCATCAATTTATCACCTATGCCGTCGCATCGCCGCTGCAAGCGGCTGTGACAACGGCGCTGGCTCTCCCTTTCACATTCTTCGAGCAGCTCCAAACGGATTATCAAAGGCGGCGCGATCGGCTGATCGAGGCCCTGCAAAAATCCGGCTTCAAAATTTTCCAGCCGAGCGGGAGCTTTTTTGTCATGGTCGACTGGCGCGGAGTTGCGCCGGCCCGTGTCCAGGACGACTATGAATTCGCGCGCTGGCTCACCGCGGAGATCGGCGTGGGATGCATTCCCGCCAGTCCCTTTTACCAGGACTCCGACAAGTACCTGGGAAAATATTCCGCTCGTTTTGCGGTGTGCAAAAAAGAAGAAACGCTCGCCGCCGCGGCGGAGCGCCTGGTTCGACTCGGCCGGAGCTGATACGCGTTTTCAACGCGCGACAAGCAAATGCCTGGCGGCTTGCAAAATAGCCAAATAGATCGCAAAGACCAAAAGCGTGAGCAGAAGATTTTTTTTCCACTGACGGCTCAGGGCTATGCCGAAAGGAATGCCAACGAGAAAACCGATGATGTGAGCGATGTAAGCCACATGGGGATCATAGCCGCGCACCAAGCTCGGGTGAGAGACGACGACGAGGTTGTAAATAAAATAAATCAGCGCCACCAAGCCCTGCGGCGCCAAAAAGACCCAGGAAAATTTTAGCGGCTGAACGAGCATCACGCCCGCCGCCACCGTGAAGATCGCCGCGGAAGCGCCGAGCATTCCCGCGCCGCGCGGCATGAACAGCAGGCTTAAAAGAAAACTGCTGAAGCCACCGCAAAAGAACGTCGCCAAGTAGGCGCGAGCGCCGGCACTTTTCTCCAGAGTATTACCGAAAATAAACAAGAAGAGCATGTTGCCAAAAAGGTGCAACAGGTTGGCGTGGACAAAGAGCGCTGTCACCAAAGTCCAAATCCGACGGTGTAACAAATTGCTGTAACTGAAAACGAGATTCTGCTGGGCGAAGGTTGGGTTTTGCTGCCAGGCCCAGAAACTCGCCGCTATACAGAGGAGTATGAGAAAGGTATTTGCTCTCAATCCACACC
>DATBEY010000294.1:0-7836 GCA_036558765.1 Binatia bacterium
TCAACGGGAGGTCTAGATGGAACTTGCCTCGAAGCCGAGCATGCCTGCAGAGAAAACGTAAGGGGAGCGAAATGCCCCATTCCCATCGTGAAGGCCAAGAAAGAAGTCGACGAGATGCAGCCCGGCGAGTTGCTGGAAGTCATTTCGACGGATCCAGGTTCGCTGCCGGACTTCAAGGGCTGGGCTCAGACCAGCAAAACCGCCGTTCTCAAAGAGCAACGTACCGAAAAGGAAGGCGCCACGGACCTATATATTCACGTCCTCGAACGAAAGTGAAAAGCAAAAGCGTGATTAACTGAGCTATCTGTACCCAGTTCCGGCGGACAACCAATGCCTATTGCAACAGGTCCGCCATATTGATTAATCTTTAGAGACTTCCTGACAGCACGTGTGAACGCGATACCGAGGAGGAGCCATCGTCATGCGTCATCGGGTTATTCATCTCATCAATCCAAAGGCTGATTCGTTGACCACGCGCCCATTGTATTTCAATCGGGCGCTATACTCGCCGCTTGCGGGCTTGCTGGCGGTGGCCAGCGCCATCCCTCGGGATCGTTATGAGGTTGCATTGACGGACGAAAATATCGAGCCCATCGACTTCGATCTCAAAGCGGACCTCGTTGGTATTTCCGCTATGACGTGCTTCGTGAACCGCGGCTACGAGATCGCCGATGCGTTCCGAAAGCGCGGGGTACCGGTGGTCATGGGTGGCGTGCACCCGAGCTTCATGCCGCAGGAAGCGCTTCGGCACTGCGACGCAGTCGTCATCGGCGAGGTGGAGCTGGTGCTTGCCAAACTCCTCGACGATCTCGAACGAGGCGAGATGCGCGGTCCCTACAAATCGGATCGCCTCCATCCGATGGAAAACATGCCGACACCGCGCTACGACTTGATCAAGAAAAATCGTTACGTGAACACTACGTTTGTGCAGACCTCCCGAGGTTGCCACCAAGGTTGCACGTTCTGCGCCGAGCCGCTGATGAACGGGCTGAAGTTCCGCTACCGTCCGGTCGACGAGGTGATGCGGGAAGTGGACAACTGTGGCTCGCGCATGATTTCAATTAATGACGCCGATTTTTTTGGCACGCCCGAACGGCCGAAGCAGGTAATGCGCGCGCTCAAGGGCCGGGGCGTTCATTGGCAGGCGGGTGTCACCTCGAAGCTCGCGCAGGATGACCGCATGCTGGAGCTCGCCGCCGAAAGCGGCTGCACAATGCTCAGCATCGGTTTCGAGTCGATCTCGCGGAAGACCTTAGAAAGCGTCCACAAACACGTTAATCGGCCCGAGACATTCGTTTCCCTCGTCGAAAAGGTGCACTCTTACGGGATTATGGTTTTCGGTCTGTTCATGTTTGGGTTCGACGGCGATGATCCATCCGTCTTCGAAGAGACTGCGCGCTTCAATATCGGTGCAAACTATGATGCCTGCGCCTATTCCGTCCTCACTCCTTATCCCGGTACCTTGACCTGGTACGAGATGAAGAAAGCCAATCGCATCTTCTCTTTCGATTGGTCGAAGTACGATCAGGGAAACGTCGTCTATCGACCGGCAGGAATGTCGAGTGACGAGCTCCGCCTCGGTCAAATTTCCGCCTACGAGACGTTTTATAAGCCATCGTCGATAGCCCGTCGCTTTCCGCTCCGCGCAGGCCGCAATCGACTCCAGTGGTCGATCTACAATCTTTTTATGAAGAAAGGGTCTGCGACAGAGCGCAAGGCGACGATCGCTGAGCCGACCGAGGCTCCGGAAATGGCACCCATGCCGCCGATCCTTCCGATCAAGCGCGAATGGCGCCAAGCGGTACTGGAAGCCACGGCAGCCCCCTTGCCGAATGCTGACTGAGCGGGAAGCGCTCGCTCTTTGCGCCTATGCATAGCCGTAGTCCCGAGGAGCAACTCTGTGGTGATCGTGTGAAAGGCTCTATGGCCGCTCTTACTTCATAACGCCGCTTATCAGCCTGGTTTTCCCATAATATTTGACGACGGTATCGAGCCATTTGCGGGCGTCTTCAATATACCCAGTTGTTCGACACCACGATCGTTCTGAAGTTCGGCCGACGGGCCGTTTTTTATTCAAGTTTTCGCTTTTAGTCCCTTTCCATCAACAGCGCCAAAGACGCGCGTCAAACTTGTGACACGTCAATAAAAATGCTCGAATCGTAAAAGTCGGATTTCGTTTTAACAAAGGAGACAAAATGCGCGAGATCCTCACGGGTATTTTCACCTGGCCGTGGTTTTCGGAACCGCACGGTTACAATTTTAACGGGCATTTTATAAAGCACCTTGCCGGAAATCTTTGCATCGATCCAGTGGAACCCAGCGATGAGGATCTCGCGGACATCGAGCGCCAGGGCGTTGCGCGCATTCTCATCACCAACCGCAATCACTCGCGGGCGGCGAACAAGATTCGAGCGCGCACAGGCGCGCGGACGCTAATCCATCCGGCGGACGCGGCTCACGCCCGCAAGGAAGGCGCGGAGCTGGACGGCGAATTGAACCCAGGAGACAAGATTGGTCCGTTCGTGGTGATCGACGCGCCGGGAAAATCTTTGGGCGAAGTCGTGCTTCACTGGCGCGACCGAAAAATCCTTCTTGTTGGAGACGCTGTCGTCGGTGATCCGCCCGGGAAATGCAAGCTCCTGCCGGACAAGGTCGTAGACGATCCGCCGCGCCTGCGCGACAGCGTACGTCAGCTACTGGCGCTCGACTTCGACATTCTGCTGGTGGGCGACGGCGCGCCGATTCTCAAAGGAGCGAAGGAGCGACTGCGGGAATTGGTGGAGACGTTCTGAAGTTGTGGATCAAACCTTCTCTGAAGATTTTCTGGACAGCCATCGCCAAGTAAAGGCAGCGGCGATCAGGATAAAGACAGTGAGAAGCGTCAGCTCCGTCGATCCGTCGCCCCCGTCGGGCGAGATACCGAAGATTCGCTCTATGAAATCCATACCGTCCTCCTTTTATCGTCGCAGGTCCTAAACCACCGACAGCGCCCAAGCTCCCCGACTGCGAGTCGCGCAAATGAGCATGCGGTCCTGCTTATGAAAGAGCAAGTCGGCAGCCATAGCATTCGGCAGTCCGTTAGCAAAACTCGCCCAACTCGAGCCCAGATCCAGAGTTTGATAAACACCGACATCCGCGGCAATCCACACCCGTTTGAAATTTGCCGGATCGACGACCACGGAGTTAACCGGTATATCCGGCAAACCCGCCGTGCAATTTATCCACGAGCTACCCCCGTCATCCGAGCGATACACCATTCCGCCGCCGACTTGCGACAGCGTCAACCAGAACCGTTGCGGATTACTGGGATCGACGGCGATGCAGCTAATGTAACGAGCATCAGGCGAACCGAGTTGCACCTTGCTCCAAGCGGTTCCGCTCCAGCTTACTCTCAGTACCCGACCCTGATTTGTGCCGACTAAAATAGTGTTGGCGTCGATATTCCTCATCGCCGAAGACACTTCCTGAGACGAGAGGCCCAGCGAGACGGTGGTCCATGGCGCGCCGCCGGTTCTCGTCACCAGCAAAGCAGTAGCCCCGATTGCCACGGTCGCTCCGGAAACTTCCACCGGCGGATAGAATAGCGAGGGCACATTGGGAGGATTGAGCGAGGTCCACGTCTCTCCTTTATCGTTCGACCGCTCCAGCGAAACATTATAGTAGGAGTGATATACCACGTCGGAATTCAGCTGATTGACTCCGCAATCGCCGCCATCGCCGTCGGCGATATGATCCCAGACCGTCGAGCCGGTATATCGGATAGTGCCATTGTCCTGAGTGCCGGCCATCATCCAGTTCCAGGTATTCGGGTCGCCGGCGAGATATTCGATCTCGGTGATGCTGAGGCCTTTGTTGAGCGCTTTCCAATTCGTGCCTCTGTTCGCCGATCGAAAAATGCCGCCGTCATTGCCGGCGTAAATGATATTGGAATTGTTGGGCGAGAAAGTCAGGCAGTGCTGGTCCGGATGTATGCTCTTAGAACCCTGTGTCGTAATGTTGGTCCATGTCCAGGCAGAGCCCGAAAGATTTCCGCGCAGCGTCTCGATGGCACCGAGATATACCTGTCCTGCGTTGTTCGGCGTGGCCGCGACATACCAGTCATACCAGGCCTGGCTCACGTTCAGCGCCGGCAGTGAGCTGATTGTTGTCCAGGTCGTCCCGGTCCGCCGCCACAAATAGGCGTTTCCTCCGGCAGCGCCAAAAGCATATGCAATGTCGGGCTTCGTCGTGACGCGGTCGACCGCCAGCCGCGCCCAGGAACTCGTGGGCGCCGATGAAAGAGCGACGGCGGTAAATGAATTACCGGCATCGCTCGATGCAAAGAGTCCATCCGCAAAGGTAACCAGCATCTCCACCGACCCGCCGCCGGGATGAACGCTGATATCCCAGCAGGTCCCGCCGCGTTTCAAGGTCCAAGATCCGCCGCCATTCGTGGATCTGTAAAATCCGTTGGTCGTCGCGGCATAAAGAACGGCCGTATTTTGCGGATCGACGATGAGGTCGTAGAAACCGACACCCACAAACGGCGCCGCAGCCAACACACCCCAAGTGGTGCCGCCGTCGGTGGATTTGTATACGCCGGCGCCGAGATTGTAGTAGAAGTTCCCTTCGCCGCTTCCGGCGTAGACTTTCTTCGGAGTTTTAGGGTCGAAAGCGATCGCGCCGATCGCGAGAGACGGCATCTGATCGGCACGAGGCTGCCATGTCGCTCCTGTGTCGGCGCTCTCCCAGATACCTCCGCCCGCCGCGCCCAACAACAGATGCTTCGGTTGTTGGGGATCAATTGCGAAGCTCGACACTCGACCGCTGACGTCAATCCGATTGGTACCGTAGGTTTGTCCATTGGGAATAACCGATGGGCCGATCGCCTGCCAGACCGGCGCGGCTCTGGGTCCTACAGGGGCAGTTGTTTTTACCCTGCGGTGTTTACCACGAGATCGCCGTCTGCGAAGATCCTTAGCGGCATCGGCAAGGGCCGAAGCAAAGGACTCAGCCGCCGGCGCGGTGCGACGTGCTCTTCCCCTCGCGGTTGCGCGAAGGCGGCTTCGCGGAGCGGCCCCTTTAGCCAGTCCAAAGCGCGGTCGCGCAATGGTCGGCACCTCGATCGTCGCCAAGACGTCATTGTTGAGCGCTGGGTCGCGCTCGCTCAAGTAAAAAAACAATCGTTGCAGCGCTTTGCCGCCGACGGGGGACTTCGGTTTTTTTGCGCGTCGCGCGAGCTTCGTATCGATCTTGCTCCGCATCGGAAACTAGCCCCTTTTCACTGGCACATCCTTCTTGATGTCCTTTGGTGCCGTCTTTTTTTTCTTTGCTTGAGAGGCAGTTTTCGTTCGCCGGGCATCCTCAAACATGCGCAGCCGCTCCGCGGCGCGACCGCCGAGGGGTTCCGGTGTCTTGTCGCCTGGGCACCTAGCCATTTTATCTCCTTGTCCGAAGTGTGGAATTTAATTGATACGAAATTTTACAACCGCGTTCCTGTGAAAAAAAGCCATCGCTAGATTTTGCTGAGTCAATAATTTGCTGTTCATCGCTGGAACTACTTTAAACCAGGCCCAAGCTTGCCTGGAATAATATTCAAGGATGGCAAATGTTTTCCGCAGCTTGCGATGAAAGCTCATTCGAGCGTGCCGCACGCCGCTCAGTGCACGCGTAGGGTTTGGGCGTGGCTGTTTTCGCTCCGCTCGATTTGATCCGCTCGCTTACGGCCTATTTATGATCCAGCAGTCGAACGGCAGTTACTGGATTATGTTCGGCCGCGATGTCGGATGGGAATGACAGCGAGCGGCGCATTTCTCACCACCACGGTCATGAACGCCGTACCGGTAAAGCGCGCCGGCGTCACCTCGTAGGTAAACAATGCCTCATCGCGTATCGCCGGACTATGATCAAAACTACGTGTGCAGCCGTTTCTCAGCTCGGGTCACGGTCGATGGACTAATCGCCCCAGACAGGCTTGACGGCCGTGTCGAGCCATTTGCGTGCATCCTCTATATAGTCCTTGTTCGACACCACGATCGGTTTGACCTTTGGACCCCAGCCGTTTTCCATTGAGGTTTTGGACTTGAAGCCTTTGCGGGAACTCGCTCGACCGACAGCATCGATCGCCGCTTGGCCTTCGGGTGAAGTGAGCCATTCGGCAAAGAGCTTTGCTGTTGTTGGATGAGGCGCTTTGGCATAGATGGCGGCTTGTTGCGGCGAGACCACGGGGGCGGCGCCTCGGGCAAAGTCGATCGGGCTGCCGACCTCCTTTTCATGGACGACGTCATGGAAAAGCGCCGGCATGACGATCGAGTATTCTCCCGCCACCAGGAGCCGAAACATAGCGCTGGTGCTTTTGTGAATGGGGACGTTTAGCGACTTCAGCCCTTTGATAAAATTCCCGAACCGCGCGTCGTCTTTCCACTCGTCCTTGAACGCCGCGAGCATCGAGCTTAACGGACCGGCTCTCATGGGGTCATCCAACGCCACAATTCCCTTGTATTTTGGATTGGTGACGTCTTCCCAGTTCTTCGGCGCCTCCTCGCGCTTGAGTTTCTTGGTGTTGTAGGCGAGCGCCTGGATCTGCAGGCTCACGACGGGAGCAATTGCATCGTTGACGAACAGAGCGCTGCCCTGAACGGTTTGATAAGGCTGGGTCGCCCCCGCGTTGTGCAGAACCAGCGGCGCTTCGGTAAGGATCACATCCACGCTGGCTTGATTTCCTTGATACTCTGTTAAGGTCCGGGTGGTGACTTCGGATCGAGTCGCCTGCCAGTACGAGGCGGTAATCCCGGGGAACCGCTTGCTGAACGCTTCCGTGAGCGAGCGAATGTGATCGACGTCCCAAACCGTGTAAACCACCAGCGCGCCTTCCTGTTTGGCTTTGGGGTAATAGTCCTTGGCCAGTTTTTCAAAGCGAGGATCGGTTTCCCGCGGTTGTTGAGCGACCGCAAAAGAATTTCCGATAAGGATGATCAAAATCACGGCCGGTAGGATCGATTGCTTCGCCATGGGAGACTCCGTTTTTTCTGGATCGAGAGGTACGAAGATTTTTTCGCGCCCGAAGTGTAGTCCGAGTTCTGTTATGGCGACCCTATTCGAGTCTCCGTCCTTTAGTCAAGCACCGAATGTCCGATGAAGTTTACACGCCGCCTCTGCATGAAAACGAATGAAACCCCCTACCACGCGGAGGAATTTCGGTATTGATTCATGGTTTTTCACACACGTATGAATAAACTTCGACTGAATTTCTTGGAAATTTGGTCACGCGATTTGTGGCATCGTGGTTGCACAACGAAGGAGCAGTCCATGCGTGTGGGCGAATAAAAATTAGGGGGACAAAACGATGGGCAGTATTTTTTACATAATCGGTGTCGTCGTCGTCGTATTGTTTATTCTTGGATATCTGGGTCTCCGATAAGGAGAGCCTTAACCGAAGGGAGAAATCACAATGAATGAGGATGTATTCGCCGGACAATGGCGAGAACTCAAGGGGACGCTCAGATCTTGGTGGGGTAATCTGAGCGATGACGATTTTGAATGGGTAGGCGGTCAGAAGGATCGGTTGATCGGGTTATTGCAGCAGAAATACGGCTGGACCCGCGAGCAAGCGCAACAGGATGTCGATCGGCGGCTCCAGGAGTATGAAGGCTCGGGTATGAGTTTTAATAATCTCAAGTCGAAAACCTATGCCGCGGGTGAAACTGCCGCAAACAAAGCGCGGGAAGCATTTTCATCGGCTGCAGACGGCTTCGAGAGCGCTCGGTCGTATGTCACGGAGAACGATTTCAGCACGATGGCCGCAGACTTCCGGGACTTCGTTCGAAAGTATCCCTTCCAAACGGTGCTTATTGCCGC
>DATBEY010000295.1:0-5800 GCA_036558765.1 Binatia bacterium
ATGTACCAGTAAGGGTGCATTCACTCTTTGCAGCTGTTCGTAGATGGGCCAAAATTCCGGTTTGCCGAGATGCTCCTTCATACCGAAGGAAGCCACGGCGACTCCGGCCAAATTAAGCTTCGTGATGGCGCGATGGACTTCCTCAACAGCTGCGGGAACGTTCTGAAACGGCACGAGAGCGACGCCTTTTAGCCGCGGGCTCGCCTGACAGTGTTCTGCGATCCAATTATTGTAAGCTCGGCAATAAGCAGCGGCGTAATCTTTTTCCGCCAGCCGCGTCATGTGAAACGCGCTCGTGGGAAAAAGCACGGCGGTGTCGATGGTTTCCCGGTCCATGTCGCGGAGCCTCATCGCCACGTCGCGAACTTTCATACCGAGGGTGCCGTACATGCTGGAGTCCCATTCATCGCTGGGCAGAAGCGAACCGCGACGCTTGCAATAGGGTTCTTCCATATGGGGACGAATGTCTGCGTCATGCTCTTGAACATGGCCGTCGGAATCAATCACCTTCAGGATTTCCATTGGGTCCTCCTCTGGGAATAATGTGAAGCAGCGCGCGAACTTGGTTAGCGACTCTGGCTATAGATCTGCTCGATAGCTCCGCTTTGCTCGATCTCACGGACAAAGCGCATGTCGATGAAGCCCTCCGGATCGGCGGTCTTGGCGCGCGGGTCGCGTGCTGCGGCGAGATCGAAAATCGCTTGGACCGCCGCGGGGTTCGCATAGGGCACGCGGGGAAATTGTTTCACGACGAAAGATTCATACGCGTCTTCCAATGCGTCGCGGTCCTGAACCCGAAGATACTTTTGCATTATTTTGAGCGCAGCTTCCCGATTGGTTTTAGCGTAGTGAATCGCCTCGACGATCACCCGTACTACACGGCGCACCGTATCTTCGTTCGACTTGATGTAAGCGCGCCGGGTGGCGAGCCCGCCCTGCAGAAAAGGAATGCCCAATTCCACGCCGTCAGCCAGAACGCGAAAGCCCAAGCGGCGCGCCTGGACGGTTTGCGGCGAGTCGAGCACTGTGGCATCGAGCTTTTTGGCTTCCATCGCGGCGAGCCGAGTCGATGGTCCACCGCCGCCGGCCTGAATGATCTGGACATCTTTGTTCTCATTGATCCCGAGCTTCCTAAGAATCAGACGCAGGCCCCAATCGGCGGCGGCACCGTATCGGCCGATGCCGATGATTTTACCTCGGAGATCCTCTACCCGGCGAATCTCGGGACGCGTGATGAGCTGGTAGGAATTTAAGTTACACCAGCCCGCGAGCATCACTAAATCCAAGCCGTTCAAATAGGGACCCACCGCCAAGCCGCCGGACATCGTGGCGAGCGGCGCCGCACCCGCAGTAAGCGCTTGTACGGCCGGCGCTGAATCGACGTAGATCAGGTCCGCGCCGAGTCCATGGCGCTCGAATAGTCCTGCTTCGCGTGCAAACCACGTAGCGGAATTGGTCATCGTGAATTGGCTATAGATGACTTTGATGTGTTCCTGACCGATCGCTTCCGGCGGAACCCATAGCAAAAAAAAGCCGCAGATGGGCCAGATGAGCCAGTGACATTTTGCGAAGGATTTTAAAACGTCGAAGCGAAGCATGATCTGTTTCAACATGAGCGACTCCCCGTGGCGGACTGCCTAAAGCTATGCGAGTCCAGGCACGAGGGTCAAGAGGAAAATCGGTCGAATGGATTGCGCCGTCGTTGCGGTTAGCTCTATTGTAAGCGCTGGCCGAGTTTCGATTGAGAATTCGGCAGAAAAAAGGAGCCTATATGAAACTCGTCGGGCTTATTTCACCCAACCTAAGCGAAGACACTTTGATCGATGTTTACGAAGTTTTTCCGCCCGATATTCGCATCGAAGGACGCACTTTGAAAGTCGGTAAATACACCGACGACGAATTTCATCGCGCCGAGCTGGCGTTCGCCGATCTCGTACGCGATCTGGCGCGCCAGCCTCTCGATTTCCTCATGGTCACGGGAGAATTGTTTCTTTCATTCAAAGGACCGGGATCCGATTTAGAAATTCTCGACCTGGTCAAGCAAATTACCGCTGTGCCCGCTTCGACGGTTCTCACCGCGGTCGTGCGCGGCTGCCGCGCCCTCGATCTCAAGCGCATCGTGATGGCTTCACCCTTTCCCGAAGATCAGGACGAGCGCCTAGTAAAGTTCCTGGCGCACTATGGTATCGAGGTCGTGGCGTTTCGCGGCCTCGGTTGTCCCAATGCCGACGTAATTTGGGAATTGCCGGCGGTGAGCGGTTACGAGCTCGCGAGTTCGCTGCTACGCGAACATCCAGACGTGGACGGCGTGTACCTGCCATGCAACAAATGGCGTACGATCTCTGTCATCGAACGTATAGAACAAGATAATCAAAAACCGGTTGTCACGAATACGCAGGCTTGGGTGTGGGAGGCGCTACGGCTGATGAATATGGACAGGTCGATTGCGGGGTATGGCCGATTGTTGAGGGAGTTCTAGCGGAACGCCGGTAAAATTTCACGGGCAAATTGCTGCAACATCTCTGAATGGCGCGCGCGGGTCGGATAGATAAATTTAATTTCGAAGTGCGACACACCGGCGTCGCTGTAAGCCTGGACGCGACGGCGAATCTCGTCCGGTGAGCCGATTAGACTCACTTCCGCCAACTGTTCCACAGTCATCAATCTTTCGAATGTGCTTTGTCCGAGCGCCAGAGTGCCGAAGCCGTCGCAGCGCGCTTTGACAGCGTCGTTATCGATGCAGCCGTAGACTTCAATTCCGAGGTGAATCTTTTCCGGATCGCGGCCTTGGCGCTCGGCGGATTCTCTGAGCTGGCGAAAGCGCTTACCTATGTCCTCCGGCAGCAGCCAAGCGGGGAGCCAACCGTCGCCGAGCGCAGCGGCTCGTTTCATCGCTGCTTCGGTCCAGCCGCCCACCCAGAGCGGTGGATGAGGTTTTTGCAGCGGCTTCGGGCAAATCTCGGCGTTCTCAAATCTCACGAAGGGTCCTTCGTAGCTTGACGGCTGCGTCGTCCAGATCGTCTTCATCGCGCGGAGGTGATCGTCGGCGATTTTGCCGCGCTGTTTTCGATTGATCCCCAAGACTTCGTATTCGCGCGATTTCAGCGTCGAGGGCGAACCGATGCCGACACCGATATCGAGTCGACCTTTACTTAGCACGTCGAGGGTGGCGAGCTGCTTCGCGGCGAGCAAAGGATTGCGACACGGGACGACCACACATGCGACCCCAAGGCGGACGGAATGAACCAAGCCCGCGAGATAAGCGAGCGAAGTCATCGCCTCGTAAAAATCGGGATTGTCATTGCCTTCGTTCGAGTCATCCGCTCCCGAAGAAATGTGCGTGCGGTGGATCTCGTCCGACCAAGTCAGATGATCGTGAACCCACACGGAGTCGTAGCCGAAAGACTCCGCTTCGCGAGCCACTTCCACCATCGACTCCGAACTCGCGAGCGGGCCCGAGTTGGGAACTCTGATGCCGAAGGTCACACGCTTGTCCGAGTTGACGTTCGCGCTCATGGCTGGCTATCCTTTATGTTTCCGATAATGCCAAAATATGACGCTCCAGGTAAAACAGATTTCCTTTGACGAAGCAAAGGCGCACGCTTTTGCGATTCGCATGCGCGTGTTCGTGAGTGAGCAAGGGGTACCGAGAGACATCGAGCTCGATGACGATGATCAGCACGCAATTCATTTCCTGGCAACGACCGGCGGCCGGCCGGTAGGAACTGCGCGACTGGTGATGCATGGCAACAAGGCGAAGATCGGGCGCATGGCCGTGTTAAAAAAATATCGACGCAAAGGTATTGGCTCTGCCTTGCTCAAGCGTGGGATCGCGGCAGCCAAGAGTCGAGGAGCGCGAAAAATATTTTTATATGCGCAAGTGCCGGTGATCGAATTCTATGAAAAAATGGGTTTTCGCTGTGTCGGTCCGGTTTTCGACGAAGCCGGCATTGCGCATCGCCAAATGATCTTGATGAAGCGGAAACGAACCCAAACCCGCAAAGGCGGTCGGGTCGGGTTGACCGGCGCGGACAACAACCGAAATGCTCAATAAAAAGTTCATGCGGGCATCTATAGAAATTTTTAAGAAGAAGGGATCTTCACGATCCACACACTCGGTCGAGATTGTCGGGGAGTGCAGTTCAACGGCGCGCGCGCTCGGCGAAGGACCAGTCGTAGACCACCTGCGGTTTGACGGCGATTTTTTCTTTGGCTCGAAAAGTGCCGACGGCAATCCATTCTTCGACGACTGAGTCGGGCGCGGTCAGGTCGGGATTATATTGATCGCGATAAATGCCGTAGAATCTCTCGGCCGCGGCATGGTCGAGCTTCAGAAGTTTTTCGAGTAGCCCCACGCCAATCTCGCGTTGATTTTGTAGAAACAGGATGGCACCCCGTTGGCCGCGAAGCACCCGAACGATTTCATCCGGCTCTTTCTCGATTTTTCGCTGGGTGGTGCTCAATCCAACGATGGGAATGCGGACAAATTCCGCCGTTTCCTTGACCGATAATAGGGTCTTAAACCCCTTTTGCTCGGCCCGATACTCGAAGGGACTATTCACCACAGTGGCGTCCACCGAGCCGCCAACTAGGGCCGCGAAGCGCGCGTCCGGGCTGCCTGCCACGGCTTGCAGGGTCACGTCTTTGTTTGGATCGAGGCCATTGCGGCTGAGCAGTTGATAGATCGCAAAATCCGCCGAGCTGCCGAACGTGTTGATCGCGATCCGCTTGCCTTTGAGCGCTTTGACGCTGTCGATGTCGGGCCGGGAAATGATCGCGTAACCACTGGCTTTCGTCGTCGATCCGACAATTTTTACGGGCAATCCCCGGGTTGCGGCTCCGGCGATAAAAGGCAGAATGGTCACATAATCCAACTCATTGGCCATGAGGGCGCTCAGCATCAGGTTGGTTCCCTGAAACTGGATGTAGCGAACCCGCAGTCCTTCTTTTTCGAAAAAGCCGCGTTCACTCGCGATGCGGTCGGGAAGGGCCGTCCATGCGGAGCCGCCGGTCCAACCGATGTTAATGGCCTTGAGCTCGGCGCCTTGGAGCGGCGCGAACCATCCCGTCAGGTAAACAACCACGACGAGGGCAATCTTGAATTGGAAGCGTAGTTTCACGTGTTTGTTTCTGCTCAGCGCGCTGCGGCAATTCGCTCCGTTGCTGCGCTGCCGAGATGCGCCGCAAAAAACTCCAGGGTGCGCGCCCAGGAGGTCGAATCCGCTTCAGGTCTGTAGCCGTTCCAGCCGCTGCGGTTAAACCCATGCGGCGCGTTTTCGTAGAAGAAAAACTCATGGGGCTTACCGAGCCGCGTCAGCTCGGCGTCGAGCCGGCGCATTTCGTCGGGCGGCGGGTTTTTATCGAGCTCACCGAAATGGCCTTGGATCGGGCAAGACACATCGGCCGCAAGTGCCGCCGGAGCGGGACGATCGCCCCATTTCTGGTTGGCTCCGCCGCCATAGAAATCGACGGCGGCCTTGAAAGATTTTGTTGCTGCGGCGGCTAGAAACGCGATGCGCCCGCCCATGCAAAACCCGACGATGCCGAGCCTTGAGCAATCAACCGTGGCGCAGCCTTTGAGAAAATTGATCGTGGCGCCGATATCGTTGAGGACATTGGTATCCCGGCGAGTGTGCTTAAAGTTCGCTATGTCTTCTGGCGTCTTGGGTTCGCCCTCACGGTGGTAGAATTGCGGTGCAATTCCGACGTAACCGGCCACAGCAATCCGCCGCGTCATTTCTTGAGTGAACGGGCCAACGCCGTCCTGGTTCTGCCCAACGATAATGGCTGGAAACGGCCC
>DATBEY010000296.1:0-3512 GCA_036558765.1 Binatia bacterium
CGCGCCGCCTCGAACGCCTGATCGAGAATTTTCATGCTATCGATACCGGTGATAACCACGGATGTCGGCAAGTTCAGGGCGTAGTGAAGGCATTCTATCGCGGTCACGGTATTTGATTTCAGAATAATTCCGTTCGCCATACTTTTCATGCCGAGCACGCCGATTTTCTCTTTCAGGAGCGCGGGGAGTGTCATTTTTTCGAAGCTCCGATAATGGGCGTCCATGACATTGAGCGGCATCTGTACAGTATCGAACCTGAAGCCGTGTTGCTTGGCTACCTCGAGCATATAGAGATGAATGCGCGGGTCCTTGTGACCGGTAAAGCCGATGTACCGGAGCTTTCCCGCTTTGCGCGCGGCGCTGAGCGCGGCATTGGCGCCTTCGCCATCGAAGATGCGGTGTGGATCTTCGTAGCGGAGGATCTCGTGGTGTTGCACCAAGTCGATGCAGTCGGTCTGCAGCCGGCGGAGGGACTCATCCAATTGCCGCGCGGCTTCCTTTTTCGAGCGGCCGTCGATCTTGGTCATCAGGAATACTTTGCTCCGGTAGCCGTCGCGAAGCGCCTTGCCCATTCGCATCTCACTAGCGCCATCGTTGTAGTCCCAGCAGTTGTCCATGAAATTGATGCCGCGATCGATTGCTTCACGGACGATCCGGATGCTCAGCTGTTCATCCACCTTTTTCAGACCGAGATGCCAGCCTCCTAGGCCAATAGCCGATATTCTTTCTTTTGTGTTGCCGAGGATACGGTACGGCATTTCAGAGTGTGCTGTATTTTTCGCCATGATCTCTCCTTTTCTGAATTGCCGTGTTGCTGTTCTTTCGACAGCCTTCGTTACATGCTGGACTCTGCGCACGGCTCTCGGTCCAGTATTTCACCCATTGGTTTGCCTTCAAGACGGTTCCGTAGGGGATTATCCCCCTGAAAGTTCACGCGCCATATTTAAAGCTTTGCCCTGAACTCCCACTGATTCCGATCGGCTGCTCGCTACGGCTCAAGAACTCAAATCTGCTTTGCGATCCGCCAAAGCTCTTCCATTCGACCGACAAGATCTTCGGCGGTTTCCCCCGGCGGCAAAAATTGCGCGTAAATGGCGATCTCCGCCGCGCCGAGTTTCCGCGCTGCCGCGAAATCTTCGCCGATTTGCTCGAGGCTCCCGGTAAACTCGGTCCGTTCTTTGTCAATCGGCTTTTTGTGAATTTCGATTCCCGCCGTAACAATCAGCTCGAGCGCGGACGAATCGCGGCCGGCCTCTTTCGCCATGTTCTTGATGCCATCGAACATCGCGCCGACCCCGCTCAGCGGGATACCGACGGGAAGCCAGGCGTTGGCCTCGGCGGCAACGCGTTTCATAGCAGAAGGCGTAAAGGCCGCCATATAGATTGGCGGATGAGGTTTCTGCACGGGCTTTGGACCGATGAAGGATTTCGCAATCCGATAATATTTACCTTCAAACTCTACCGGATCGGTTGTCCAGATTTTCTTGAGCACCTCGATCGACTCATCGGCGCGCTTGCCGCGATCTTGCCAAAGTGCGCCGGCCGCTTCGTATTCGTCCGGCGACCAACCGATGCCTAATCCCACGCGCAGCCGTCCACGCGACAAATTATCCAGAGTGCTCAGGCGGCGCGCCAACAAAACGGGATTGTACCAGGGAAGATTGAGAACACCGGTTGCTAGAGCGATCCGGCTCGTTTGCGCAGCGGCGAACGTTAGTGTCTCCACGGGATCGAGCACGTTCTTATATTGAACGGGTAAAGAACCATCGCCTATGGGATAAGGAGCGCGCGGATTGACCGGCCAGAGTATGCGATCAAGAACCCAAAGGCTGTCGAAACCCAGATCTTCGGCCCGTTTAGCAACTCGCACCAACGCTTCAGGTCCGGCTGTTGAACCGATCTGTGGAAGTGCAAATCCGAAACGCATGTTAACCTCCTGATAAAATGAATAGGGCGAACAATCTGCCACGCCGCCTCGAACTCACCTTGCCTCATGTGCCGGATGTACGCTCCAGAGGCAAACCGTGCATCTCTTCCGCACCGCCATGCATAATTCGCTTAAACGACGCTGCTAAAAAAACCATTCCGATTCGTCCGTCCAAAATCAAGACCATTGCAGCGCCACCTGGAAATTTTCCAAACGTGACGCTAGCGGTGAATAGGCAGGCTTATCGAAGGCTTTGAGCCGGGGGAAACCGTTGCACGACTTGCTTTTTGATCAATCGGGAATGCAGGCGGTGACCGTTATCTCCACCAGGAGTTCCGGAAAGTTCAACATTGCTTCCACGGTAGTCCTGGCGGGTTTATCGATCGGGAAAAACTTGCCGTACTCCTCGTTGTAGGCCGCCAGGTCCTCACGTCTGGTTAGATGCGTCAACACGGTCAGAACATTATCGAGCGAGCTTCCCGCGGTTTCCAAAATCATCTTGATGCGTTCGATGGCATATCGCGTCTGCTCGCGCACATCTCTGCCGACCTCTCCGGTAACCGGGTGCCGGCCGGTTTGACCGGCCACGAACACGAGATCTCCAAAACGCGTTGCGGGCGAGAGATTCGGATTCGCCGCAGCAAGATTCACTTGAACAATTTGTTTTTTGGGCATCGCGTCTCCTGCATTAAAGTTCGCTCGCCTCCAGGGTCGTGACAGGCGCGCCAAGCTATGTTCTTGTCGCAATCCAACCAGCGGTCACCGCATACGGAACAAGCGATGGGTTAAGCCATCTCATTCTTCGACGGCGATGAAACGGCACGGCGACGCGCCGCCATCTTTGATCAACAGAGGAAGGATGATCATCTGCACCCGAGGCCGTGAGATTTTGTCGCAATCGACGAGGCACTTGCAGCCTGCGATGGATTTTCTGATCAATGCGCCATAGCTGCTCGGATGCGGGCTGCCGTGCCGGTGAGCGCCAAGATCGAGCACCCGCTCTCGTGCTTCGGCGGACGGCCAGGGCTTCGGGTGGGGAACGATGGGACTTTCACCGCGAAACCAGTTATTGCCTTGGACTCTGGGCGGATTGACCAAGCCGCAGTCGGTCATAAAAATACCGCTTCCCATCTCGTCCATTTTTTTCGCCAACAGCGCGGCGGCGTCAAAATGGATGCTCGGTGTTCTCTTGTAGTAGTCGAGGCCGAGTTCGTAGGCGCGCCCGCGCGTGCCCCACCCGGTACGGATCAGCACCTCGTCTCCTTTTCGGAAATCGGCGCTCTTGATCGCCTTGTCCATCTCGTCAGCCGTAATCTCGTGCTGTTCCGGCGCTCTTATATCCAGGATCACCGTCTCTCTGAGGATCAGTCGATCGAGCGGAATCTCGTCGAGCGTCCATGAAAACTTGGGGTCCGGTTGCAAAGGCGTGGGGTCAAAAGGCATACGCTGATGCGGCACCATGAAGGGACTGCCGGTTTCGCCGTCGAGTTTCATGCGCGTCATCCTCAGCCCGTGCTTGTCATAATACATGTATTCCGAAAGCCTCACGGAGGAATTGGTAAAAGGCAAAATTTCTCCGTAGCCG
>DATBEY010000297.1:0-5257 GCA_036558765.1 Binatia bacterium
TCAACGATTCGTCGCAGAGGAAAGATGTCTGGACTAAATAAATTCCAAACTCAAGGAGATCCAAATGAAACTTTCTCTAGAAAAAGCATCCATCATCGTCGATCGTGCTCTCGCCAGAGCGCGCGAAGCCAACTACCGGCCGATGTGCGTCGCGGTACTGGATGACGGCGGCTGCGTTAAGGCATTGAAACGGGAAGACGGCGCGAGCATTCTGCGCCCGAACATCGCCATCGGCAAAGCCTGGGGCGCCGTCGGCATGGGCGAGTCGAGCCGCGCGTTGGGCGAGCGGCTCAAGGAGCGCCCAGCATTCTTAGGCGCATTATCGGATATGTCCGGCGGCAAAGTGGTGCCCGTGGCTGGCGGAGTCTTGATCCTCGACGGCAACGAAATCATCGGTGCGGTGGGCATGAGCGGCGGCACCGCCGACGAAGATGAGGCTTGCGCTATCGAGGGCATCAAAGCAGCGGCGCTGAGCCCGAAGGTTTAATGTTCTCTCTTAACCCACACCGTGGCATCATAATCGAGCTCGATGCCTTCGCGCGGCGATTTGTCGTATTCGCGAGGTGACGCAAAATATCGAATCAATGTAAGCACGTGCTAATGCCTTCGATCACCGATTCTCAAGGCGCTCATAAAAGAGCCGAGAATGATTCGTCGCTCTGATCGGAATGACAACCACTACCTAATCTGCCCTTTCCAATCCACTGAGATCCTTATCAACCAAGCACAACACATTGACAGCGTAAGACGCTTTTTATAAGACACGCTTGTCAGTTGGCGCTTCGTCACGGAACATTGCATGAGATTGCAAGGCAAAGTCGCATTCATCACCAGCGCACAACATACGTGCGCGGGGGCGATCGCTTTGGGATTTGCCCGCGAGGGCGCCCACTGTGTCATAGGCGATGAAGATGTCGGGCTTGCCGAAAAACTCGCCGCCGACATTCGCTCTCTTGACCGCCGATCGCTAGCACTGCAATTCGACGCAGCAAAAAAATCGTCCGTCCAAGAAGCGGCACGACGCGCCGTTGCCGAATTCGGGCGTATCGACGTCTTGCTCAACTGTTCGGGAGCAACACACGAGGGCGACTTCCTCGGCTTCACCGAGGAATCCTTTAATCAGTGCCTAGAGCGCGGCCCGAAAGCTTACTTTCTAGTGTCACAGGCAGTCGGCCGGCAAATGGCTGAACAGCGCTCCGGCAAAATTATTAATCTATCGACGACCGACGCACGCGTCGGTTCCGGAGAATCCACCGGCAACAGTGTTGCCTACTCAAGTATCGACGCGATGACGAGAGCCATCGCCCAGGCACTGGGCTTCTATGGGGTAAATGTCAATTCGCTGGTGTGCGGACCGTTGGAAGACAATACTTTGACCAGAGAAGAAGTCGGCGAACGCGTGCGGCGGATGCCGGTTGGACGTCTGGCCCGGCCTGAAGATCTCGTCGGGGCCGCAATCTTTTTGGCGACCGCCGATTCGAACTTCGTTTCGGGCGAGAGTCTGTTCGTCGATTGCGGCTACTCGAATGCCGCGGTCACCGAAGACGGCTTTCGGCCCGCCTGGGCCAAGGTCTGGGGGCGTTTCGAAATACCGGCCAATAAATCGTCCTGAAGGAGGTCGATCGATTCTATGGGAACTAAATTCAAAGAGGTGAACACACTATCTTTCATCGGCAACATCGGGCCCAAAACGGAGCGCGTCTGGAAAGAGGTCGACGAAGAGCTGGATATCATTGGCTGCAAAGACAAATTCGATCGCCCTTGCCAGTTGATCGCACCGCTCAACTTGCTCACGATGGATCTTCCCGGCGATGGCGATACCCGACAGGTCCCGATCTTCGTCAACGAGGACGTGCGGATGGAATTGATGCATTGCCGCTCGAGCAAGGGAGTCGATGGTCGCCGGCCCGCTGGATTTTACGAAACCCAGGTCCAGGTGCAAAACAGACGCGTTACCAGCACGCCCGAAGGCGATTTCGAATTGGTCGAAGGCGACGTGCTGGTTGTGCCGCCAAATGTCACGCATGAAAACCGCGGCGACGGCGCGACCACGAGGTTGATCGTGTACACGAGAAAGCCGGTTCAGATTGCCCAGACGTACCCTGTGAAGGAAAGCGTCGTCCCGAATAAACAATGCACGCTGCTCAAGCCAACGACGGTGCTCGATAAGGTCGAGGAAGGCGGTTCCGGCGGCAAACATTTCGAACTGGTGGAAAATGCCGATATCATGATTGAAACCACCCATCGTTCGGATGCGCAAAGAATCTATCACCGCGGTTTTGGCCAGGACGAAATTGCGTTTCAGCTCTCCGGACGCCGAGCGACGCGGACCAATCAGGGTGAATACATGCTCGAAACCGGCGATTTTCTGCTGATCCCGCCCGGCACCTCGCACCGCAATATCGGGGATATGGCGACGATTCGAATTATTCTCTATACGCGAAATCCCGTGCGCCTTGCGGATGAATACATCGAGCGGGCTCAACGGGCGGGGCGACCCATCGCAGCGTAAACCAACCGTGAGCAAATAACCGCAATGCTCGGACGCGCCATCTCGGTAGCGCTTTTCTGGCTCTGCAGCGCGATATTTGTGCTGTCGGCGACGCCGACCCTCGCATTGGACACGATCCGGGTCTCGTACGCGACCCTGAGCGCCGCCTATATGGATCATATTTGCGCGATGGAAAAAGGATACCTGAAGGAAGAAGGACTCAATGTCGAGGTCATTCGCGCGCCGGGCGGGGTTGCCACTCCCGGCTTGCTTTCAGGCCAGTTTCATTTCAGCAGCTCCGCTAGCTCGTCTTTGAGCGCCGGTGTGCGCGGCGGACCGGTCAAAATCATTTACACCAACCTATCGCGACCGACTTACAGTCTCGTCGCGATCAAACCGGAAATTACTTCAGCCAAAGATCTGGTCGGAAAAAAAATTGCGATCAACAGTTTTGGAGACACCGGGCATCTCGCGACGATTCTCTATCTCAAAAAAATGCATATCAACCCTTCTTCAGTGCTATTCATCGCGGTCGGCAGGAACGAAGTACGGTTCCCCGCTTTGCAGTCCGGCGCCATCGACGCTTCTCCGCTCACCGTTCGCGACCTCGTCGCGCTCAAGGATCAGAAGCATGTCGTCCTGGCGAATCTCAATAAAGAGATTCAACTGGTTTGGAACGGCGTCTCCACATCGAACAAAATGTTGGCGGAGAACCCTAATCTAGTCCAACGATTTATGCGCGCACTGGCAAAGGGGCGGGAGTTTGCCCGGCGTTATCGCGACGAGACCATCGCCCTGATCAGCAAACACGATCCTACTCCCGTCGACGCGATCAGGGTCGATTATGAAGCAACCAAGGCGAGTATGACCGATGAGGGCTGGCTCCCCGACGATGTGCTCAGGGACGAAGTCGCAACCCGTGCTGAATTAACCAAAGTCGCCACGCCGCCGGATATTTCAACGGTCTTTGACTACAGCATTATCCGGAGAACCTACGCGCAATTGAAAGCGACCGGCTGGCAGCCGGTTCGGTGATTCTATGAAGCTCGAAGGAAAAATCGCCATCGTCACCGGTTGCAACGGTGAGTTCGGCTCCGCCATTGTGCCGGGATTCGCCGCCGAAGGCTGCGATGTCGCATGCGTGGATTTCAGACAAGGTGACGCCGACGTCGCGGCAGAAAAAGTTCGGCAAGACGGCCGGCGTGGCCTCGCCATTGCCATCGATCTACGCCGTCGAGACGACATCGAACGAATGGTCAAGCAAGTGGTCGATACGTTCGGGCGCATCGATATTCTCGTGAATTGCACGATGGCGTCGCACAATCAGGAGTTTTTGAATTTCAAAGAAGAAGATTTCGACGATTCGCTCAGCCGCGGCGTCAAGAGCTACTTTCTCACCTGTCAAGCTGTCGCGCGCGAGATGGTCAAACAGCGCTACGGCAAAATCATCAACCTCAGTTCGATTGTGGGCGTGCTCGGTCCTGGGCAGGCGGCATCATGGACAGCGGATCGCGGCGCGGTGAATGGACTCACTCGCGCGGCGGCACATGCGCTAGGTTTCTATGGGATCAATGTGAACGCCGTTGCGCGCGGCAACACGGCGCGGAAACCCTGGAGCGCCGGCGTCCTCGAGCGAGTACGCCGGCTGCCATTAGGTCGAACGGAAACCGCTGAGGATATGGTCGAGCCCTGTGTCTTTCTCGCCTCCGATGGCGCCGGTTACATCACCGGAACCATCTTATACGTCGACGGCGGTTACACCGTTGCTGGCGTTACCGACGACCGTTATCGGCCGGAGTGGGCAAGCTCTGGCGCTGCAGAGAAGTAGTAGGACCGAGAATCACATCGACCAACTCCATGCGATCGCACAATGACTCCTGTCATGTTGAGCGAAGCGAAACATCTGGGCGTCGAGGCCAGCAGCCGACGGGGATACTTCGGCTTCGCCTCAGGATGATTTGAATCGCAGAGTTTCTATCGCAGGTTTTCCTGAGCCAATACGCTCTCCGCGAACAAATCACCGATCTCAAGCTTCCTTTCCGTCACCCCGACCATTTCTGCATAACGCGCCATCGTCTCCAGGACGTGGCGATTGTCTTCGATGTTGTAGGGCCATGCGTCCCCACCGAAGAGCTCCCGTTCTTCCTCCAGCTCGGCGCCATACCAGGCAAGAAACGATCGTCGGGTATCGCTCACGTGTTTGATGCCCATCTCCTTGGCTTCGCTGAACGCCTTGAGGAGACTTTCCGCTACCCATGGATTTTTTTCTAGAATGGCATTCTTGACCACTACGACGTGGCGAATCGGAAAAATCTTCGTGCGCACATAGTATCGCTTCTCGACCTCGCGAAAATTCGGCCAGAGCCGGCGCACGCCAGGTATGCGCAAATGCTTCGGCGAAATTTCCGGCAGCATGCAGCCATCGATTTCGCCGCGCGGCAAAACATCTTCGATTTTCTGCCCTTTCGACAAACGCTCAATTTGCATCCATTCCGGCGGCTTCCAGCCCGGTACCTGCTCCTGTTGATTCGTTCGCAGCTTGAGCGAACGCGCCGGGACACCGTATTCATCCTGAAAGAGCCCGCGCATCCACAGCGATACCGGATTGAAATGGGCGCGCATGCCAATGATCTTTCCGGCAAAGTCTTCGGGCTTCTGAATGCCGCTCGACTGATGCACAAGGACATTGCCGTGGCAAAATTTTCGATGTGGGAAAACCGGGATGGCGGTAAACGGCGCGCCGCGATCCATCCAGCCGAGGAATAC
>DATBEY010000298.1:0-4885 GCA_036558765.1 Binatia bacterium
GTGAAATAATATCGAGCAAGCGACGCGCTCTCACCGGATAATTAGGATTTTTTCCAGAATAGATCGCGAAACTCCTTTTCATATTCGGCGATTTTCCGGAACATGTCCGCCGGCACATAGTGAATCTTCAGTGTCGATTGATCGAGCTTGGCGACGTTCGGTTTGACGCCGGGGCGTATGGGAACCCGCGAGACGTTTTTGATGATGTTCTGGCCTTCTTCGGAGAGAATATAGTTGATCAGCAGCTTGGCGGCGTTCGGATGAGGAGCTTTGGTCGATAGCGCAACAACATTGATTGAGGTGACGATCGGATCCGATGAGTTGGACCATTCGACGGGGGCGCCGCGCCGCTTCAGCTGCTCAATCTCGAACGGAAACACCAACGCGATCGGAAATTCACCGGCGGCAAGCAGCTGGGCGAGCAGGCTGTGGCCGCGCCGCAAAGTCGGTTGCTGAGCCGCAAGCGCTTTGATGAACTTGCCCGCTTTCTCTCGTCCCCAGTAATCGATCAGGGTGCCGTACCACTCGAATTCTTCTTCATCGATACCGAATCGCCCCTTCCATTTCGGGTCGAGGAGATCCGGCCAATCTTTTGGGCGATCCTTTTCAGGAATCATCGCTGTGTTGTAACCCATGACAAAATTCCGGGCATAGATCGCCGTGAAGAACTTTTCTTTGTCTTTGGTGGCGCTGGGATAGCCTGCAGCTTCCGGCGGATCGTAGGGTTGGAGTAAATTCTTCGATTTCAACAAGCCCATTTCCATGCTGCTGACGCTCGCGGCATCAGAAAAGAACTGTCCGGCGGAAGCTTCCGTCAGAATTCTCTGACGCAGCTTTTCCCCGGTCGAGCGTAGCACTTCGACCTTGAGAAAGGGGTACTTTTTTGTGAATCCGGCGACAATGGCCTGATTGTCGCCGGCGGAAGTGGTCGTATACCAGACGACCTGTTTTTCCTGCTTGGCACTTGCGGCCAGTGAGGAGAGATCCGTTTGGGCGTGAGCTTTTGAAAAAAGCGCAAGCAGCAGCGCAGCCAGCATCAAATAACGCGGCATGGGGTTTCTCCGTTGTTCTGTCTTGTCACCAATGGATCGTTTTTGAGCTTCGATCAGGCGTATTCGCGATAGAGTCCATCGAATTTCCCAAGCTTGATGCGCACCATATACTGTGCACTTTCACGCACCAAGCGCTCTTCGCGCGGCGTTTTGACCATGCGCGCAATCAGTTCCGCGGAGCGCGCGGTGTGCTCCTGATCAGCCACCATATGAACGGAAAAAAATGTCAGGTCATGATCGTTGAGGCCATAGTGCTTCCGTCCGGCGTTGAGAAACTCCTCGGAATAACGACAAACCATGCTTTCGCTGGTCAGCGCGGAGGCGCGATTTTGCGGCGCATATCCCATCAAAGTGTTATAGACCGTGCGCGCCGAATGGATTTGACACTCGAAGATCTGTGTCGCCTCGGCAAAATCCTCTTCCTTGAGACCCAACGCCAGGCCAAACCGTTTCGCGAGATCGGGATGCGTCTGCTCTTCGGTAAATTGCTCGGTGAAATAATCAAACATCGTCTGCTCATGGGCATTTTTCACCATGCCCAGCGCAAAGGATTTCAGGATCGCTTTGTTGTGGAGATAGTGCTGAATGGCCCAGCCCTGCATCCGCTTTGTCGAAAGTTTGCCCTGACGTAATTCGGCGAAATACGGAGAATCGAGCAGGCGCTGAATGCCGGGTTGAATAATTTCTTTTTTGACCGAATCCACAAGTGCTTTGCCGTCCATAAATGCTCCTTGATCGGTTGATATGGGTCTGACGGTTTGCTTAACACTAAACCCGAGACGTCAAACGCCAAACGTCTTTATTATTTTCCTGCCAAGACTTGCTCGAGCAACGAGTAATCCGTCACCGCTGCAACATGGATCGGCGCCGGAATCTGTTTCTGGCTGTAGGCGAGATCGAAATACTCCTGCATATCTTTGACGCTGATCTTACCATCGGGTGTGAGAATCGAAAGCCATTGATCGTAAACCGTCTCCGCGGTTTTTCCATCGACCTTCCAGCGATCTTTAATGTAGTTGACGACCCACGTTCGTTCCTTGCGACAAAATGTCGCGGCATCGAGCATTACGTGTATCACGCTCTTGATCCTGGGCGCGTCTGTTTTCAACCGATTTTCGTTCACCACGAGTCCGCTGGTGGGAAAATGCATCGGCAGTTCATCGGCGGCGCCGATTTGCCGGAAGCCTTTTTGCGTCATAATCACGTTGTGAGGACCCGATAGAATCGCGGCGGATACAGCACCCTGAGCGAGGCTCGAGACGGTGTTGGACACCGACCCCGTTTGAGTGAAGATCACTTTTTCCGGATCGGTCCCTTTCTGCTTGAGCATTAAACGGGCGACCAAATGTTGCAGGCTGCCGATGCGATCGATGCCGATTCTCTTACCAGCCAGATCGTTGGCACGTTGAATCGTCTGATCGGCGACCAAGAAAAAGGGCGGCTTGCGCAAAGAGATCAGGATTCCCTTGAGTGGCGCGCCCTGGCCGGTTGCGACAATTCCCGTCGTATATCCGGTCAAATAATCGATCTCACCACTCGCCAGCGCAGCCACAGGCAACGGACCCGCCATTTGGATCAGTTCCGCCTCCAAACCGTGCTTTTTAAAGATCCCCGCGTCACGCGCCACAAAAATATTAAGAAAGGAAATGCTGAAGGCGGAATACGCCATCCGCACTTTCGCGGTGTCTTGCGCCAGCGCGGTCGCGCTGCTTTGCAGCAGGATACAGAGCGCGAGATATGGAAGCAGGTTGTGAGGAACCAAATACAGGTGACAAATTCCGGGCTTGAATCTCACGGCGTGACTATATCCAGGCCGGAAGACTTGTCAATGTCGCGCGGGCGAGCACTTCGAGTGCTCGCCCGCATAGACTACAACAACTCAGCACACTGAAATGGAGTTGCTTTAGATCTTTGGGATTCGAAGGGTGGAGCCGACCTTCAGGAGATGGGCTTTGCGGAGGCCGTTGATCTGGAGAATGTTCTCGACAGATGCGCCATAACGCCGGGCGATCTCATAAATCGTCTCACCGCGACGTACCCGGTGATGGACAACTTGGGCTTTAGCTGGCCTTGGAGGTGCCTGTACCTGAGCGAATGTCACAATCGGGGGCGTGGGCGCGGCTCGATCGATTGGTAATTTAACGCGATAGCCTGCGGGAATCGTACGCGCTGTGGGAGAGAGCGCCGGATTCCAAGCTAAAAATTCCGTGTGGCTCAATCCCGAGGTAGCGACCAGTGAGCTCAGAGTGGCCTTGCCCTTAACCTCAATCTCTTTGATTTCCACTGCGGGATCGAGTACCAATCCCGGAAAATACCGAGACACATTGCTGCCGATCTCGACCGCGGCCAGAAACTCTGCATAGAAGTGCTTTGGCGCAAAGCCCCAATAGGGATGCTCGTATTTTTCAATCAGCTCAACAAGATTGTCTGATTCGATTTCGGCGACAGCCCGGGCCATGCCTCCTTGGCCGTAGTTGTAAGAGGTGATTGCCAGGGGCCAAGTTCCCAGTGTGTCATAGGCTTGTTTGAGATAGGCCGCAGCGGCACGCGAAGATTCGATCGGGTCGCGTCGTTCGTCAACCAGCGAATTCACACGCATGTATTCTCGACCGGTGCGGGGCATGAACTGCCAAATACCCACAGCTCCCACAGATGATCTTGCGCCGATATCATAGGAAGATTCCACGATCGGAAGATAGGTGAGTTCGATGGGCAAGCCGCGTTCGGAAAAAATTTGCTGGATCTGAGCGAGGTATCGACCTGAGCGCTTGATCCCTGCGGCGGTTCTTTCTTTGACGCCGCGCTGCGCCCGAACACGCTCGATATCGACGCCATTTTCAGCGGCGATGCGCGCCCGTTCACCGTCAATGTAACCGTCCGGCCGGTTGCCCTCGCCGACCTCGATCACTTCGTAAATTTTTGTCAGGTCGAGGGGATCGAAGAAGATCAGCTGAGAAAGACTGAACTCGCTAAAGACGCGCTTCCAGAATTCAACAGCGGGTTCCAAGCCGGCGGGAACAACAAAAGGCGTGGCATTCGATGAAATCTGTTGCGCCGGTAACCTTGCCGGCAACGTCGTCAACAGACATAGAAGTATCCAGAGAAGAGGTTTTGCCTTGCGCTGCATCGCTACTCCTTCGCCGGCCCGGATGGACAGCAACCGCCATGCCAACAGAACGGTCGCTAATGCGCGCCATAATAAACGAGTTTTAATTACTAAACAACGCTAGCTCGGAGCTAAACCGGACATTTTTTGCAACCCGGGCGCAGTTAGCAAGAGCAAAATAACCCGTGTTCAGGTTAACCCACGAAAATGTCGTTGACTAAATTGACGCACGTTACCGTGCCGTTTATATTGCAGCAAATTTTTTCGATCCCCACACAGAGGAGCATTTTGTTGGAAAGCACTACGCTGGTAACGATGAGCGAGGCAGCGCTCCGGATGATTCTGGGTTGGCGCATGTTGGTGAGCGGTATCAGCAATGTTCGGCGCTGGCCGAACCCGGCGAATACCGCGAGTATCTTGTTTCCTAAAGGCGCTACGTTCTTCGGCTTTGCCGCTACTTTTCTGATGGTGGTGGGCGGCTTCGGTGTTGCCGCAGGAATTCAAACTCCCATATGTGCCTTGATGATCCTGATATTTCTGATACCGACCTTCGCTTTGCATTGGCATTGGCTGAAGGTCTTGCCGACCATGTCACCGGCGGTCAGTGCGGCCATTTCAGATGACAAGGCGCGGAACTATTTTCGTTCGTTTGATCGTCAAGCCTTCCATGCCCATGAAGTGGGTATCCGCGACAACCTGGTTTTTCTGGCCGCGGCCATCTATTTTG
>DATBEY010000299.1:0-5544 GCA_036558765.1 Binatia bacterium
TCTCGCGAAGGAACTGGCCAGCCGTAATGGCGCCACTTTGGAGAATGCGAAAATTGCCGCCTACATGCAGAAAGATTTGCCCTTCGATATGGCGCTCCGCGCCGATGACCTGGTGCAACATCGATTGCGCTACTACACTAACCCACTGAGCGACGTGGAAGGCTATCTGCACTCGCAAAAAGGCGGCGGCACGGTCAGGTATGTCAAACCGGAAGATCGGAAGTGAGCCGGTAAACCGCGCCGAAGATTCACGCGATCGCAATCAGCCGTAGAAATAAGAATATTAGGTTAGAAGCTAGAGGCTAGCGAAATTCTTGTAAGGTCGACCCGCCGATCTTGCCCTAGCGCAGTACTTGCCGATCCATGAGATCGCGAATCTCCGCGCTCGACATACCGAGCAGTTCGCCCAGGACCGCTTCATTGTCTTGACCGGCAGCATGGGCTTTTCCACCCGGCACGAACCCAGCCTCCGTCATCCGAACCGACGGTCCGACGCGGGTTAGCCACCCCACTTGGGGATGAAACACTTCTCGAGCAAAGCCGCGCTCACGCAGATGCGGATCGCGATAAAGATCCTCGGCGTTCTGAACCACCGCTGCAGCGATTCCTTCGCGCTGCAACATGATCATGACTTGGTGCGGCGTGTAGTTCGAAGTCCAATGTTCAATCCAATAGTCGAGCTCTTGCCGATAGACAATCCGCGCAGCAAGGTCTGCGAAGCGGTGATCCGTCAGCCACTCACGATGATCGGCTAACTCACAGAACCGCGTCCACTCCTCTTCTGTTTGTACGGCGATAACGCACCAACGATCGTCGCCTTTGCAGCGATAGACGCCGTGCGGCGCGGCGGTGGCGCTGAAATTCCCTTGTGGCTCGGGTTCGCGACCATTGACGAAATATTCCAGATAAGCCGCTCCTAGCATAGAGGCTGCGCTCTCAGCTTGGGAAATATCGATATATTGACCTTTGCCGGTTCGCGTCCGGTAGTGCAGCGCAGCGAGAATTGCCAGGGCGCCGTAAGAGGGTGCGACATAATCCGGAAATGCCGTCTGGCATGCCGCGCCCGGACGCTCGATCTCCGGGTCGCGCCATAGATATGCCATGCCGGAATAAGACATCAGGATTGGCCCGAAACTGACATAATCTCTTCGCGGTCCTGTCTGGCCGAAGGCCTGAAGGCTCGCCATGATAATGTCCGGACGAACTTCTCGCATCCGCGAATAATCGAGACCCCAGCTCGCCATTACCCGGGCACTGAAGTTTTCCACCACCACGTCTGATTTGGCGATAAGTTGTTTGACCAGTCGCACGCCTTCGGGATGCTTCATGTCGACGGCGATCCGTTTGCGATCGCGGTTGCTTTCGAGGTCCGAAGCGATCTGGAATTTTTGGCCTCGTTGAGGGCTCCGCGGCGCTCGCCCCGCTTCGATCGCGATCACTTCCGCGCCGTGCTCGGCAAGGAGACCGGCGAGCGCTGGACCGACCACGCCGGTTGGAAAACTAATCACCCGCACGGCTTCAAACAGACGGCGGCTCGACGTTGAGGCTGCGCGGCCGTTTTCAGATTCTAGCCAAGCCGAGGGACGGCTCCAATCGCCCGGAACACGGTCCTGGTGTTCACGAAACAGCGGCGCACCGCGGCGAATCCTCCAAGGACTTTCGGAAAATTTATAGGGATCGCCGGGGAACTGATGAGAACCAAGCCTCGGGTGCTCAACGGTCGTCAGATATTTTCGTTCTTGGGTCTGTGTATCGGCAAGAAAAGCGCTTGGCGGATTAATGGGTGCCGCGGCGAGACGCTGTCCTTGAAATTCTTCGAAGAATTTTTGGGTCTCGTAATTCAGAGTGCGTGCTTCCACCAGCCGATCGATCGTCTGACGCAGCGGGAACCGATTTTGTACCGCTTCGTATTTCGGGTCGAGCAATTCAGGCGGCCGGCCAAGCCATTCGAGAAAGCGCCGCCAATGGTCCGCTTGGTTGACGAAAATTCGCGCGTAGCCGTCTCTACACTGATATGTTTCCGCTACCGTAGTGGACTGGCTATGCCCGGTTCGTGCGGTAATTTCGCCGGTCACACTATAACGTGTAATTAGACGCAAGAAGGGATCGGCAGCGAGCACCTCTTGGAGCGACACTTCAACGTGCTCGCCACGCCCCGACTCCCGGCGATTGAAAAGCGCCACCAGCGTGCCGAAGGCGGCATGAACCGAGGCCAAATGGTAGGCAACGTCACACGGGCCCATGAGCGGCGCGCGGCCGGGATGGCCGCAGACGCTCATTAAGCCGCCCATTGCGAATGCGACGATGCTTGGAGCTTTGAAATCCCGATAGGGGCCGGATTGTCCGAAGCCGGAAATCGAAGTGAGGATCAATTTTGGATTAAGCTCCCGGAGAGCTGAAAAGCCGAGATGTTGCCGGTCAAGAAATCTTACCGGCTTATCTTCTAGCAATACATCGGCGCCCCGCGCCAGCATCTGCAAGGTTTCCTGGCCATTGCCAGTCTCAAGGTCCAATACGATGCCGTTTTTATTCGTATGATAGGCGGCGAAGGACAGGCTTTTTTCCGGGTCCGGCTCATCGTCCCTGAAGGGTCCCTCACGGCGCATCGAGTCACCCTCGGGACTTTCTATAAGGATGACTTCCGCGCCTAAATTGGCGAGCAATAATCCACAGTAGCCGCCCATTCGCCCGGTAAGATCCAGGACTCGTAAGCCGGCTAGTGCTCCGATCGAGGTAGGGTCAGGCACCATGGTTTAATTCCGGGAAGAGCATCGCGGCAGTATCTGAAGAAAGCAGAAACCGAACAATAGATTTGCGCTGCAACATTTCATGGACATCGCGAGCGCTCGAGAGTTCGCCGGCGCTACGGTTGAGCGCCTTCGAGACCGACACCCATAGTGTCGAAGAGTTCAACTTTGCCGTACTTTGTCAAAATCGGCTCGATTTTCGCCGCATCGCCCACCGCAACCAATTGCATAGCTTCTGGGTCCAAATATTTACGCGCCACCCGCTGTACGTCCGCAGCGCTGATCGCCATAATCTTTGCTGGATATTTATCCCAATAATCGGCCGGAAGCTGATACCGTTTCAGGGTGATTGCGAATCCGAGGGAGCGCGCCGGTTGCTCCAGCGAGAGGGCAAAGCTCGCGACGATGGCGCGCTTGCTGGCTTCCAGCTCAGCCGCTGAAACCGGTTCCTCTCTGATGCGTCGCAGTTCGTGAAAAAATTCTTCCAGTGCGCCCTCCGTCACGTCGGTGCGCATATTGCCACCAGCACGCCATGCGCCGGGATAATGCAGCGCGCTAAAATCACTGTAGACGCCATACGTGTAGCCCTTCTCCTCGCGTAAATTGAGAAACAGCCGCGAAGAAGCGCCGCCGCCAATTACATGATTCATCACCACCATTGAGAAATAATCCGGACTTAGCCGGTTGATGGCAATATTGCCGAGCGCGAGCGTGGTTTGAACAGAATTCGGGCGGTTGACCAGCACGATTTTGCGCGCTTTTGCCGGGACCGGATCAGCCGGCCAGGTTTCTTTGACTTCGCTTCTCTTCCAGCTCGCCAGAATTTTTTCCAGTTTGCCGATAAATTCCTTTGCGCGGACATCGCCCGCTACTCCCAAGATCGCGTTCTGCGGAGCGTAGTGCTCCCGATGCCATTCAATCAGCGCCTCTCGGTTCAGGTGATCGATGGATTCGTTGTTAGGCGAAATGATCGCGGCAGGGTGTTGTCCGTACACCACTCGATTGAATCGTTCGTTCAGAAGAAAGCCCGACGCGGAGCGTTGCTCGCGTAATTGCGCGCGCTGGCGTTGTTTCAGTTTTTCCAGTTCTTCGGCGGGAAAACTCGGCCGTAGCAGAACGTCTGCCGCGATCGCAAACCATTCATCAAAATTGTCACTCAATCCTGAGGCGCTCAATACCGTATCCGGCGAGCCGAAGGATGCGCCGGCGCCGATCGCAGCCCCGAGCCGGTCGATCTGCTCGGCAATTTGGATACTGCTCCGCGATGACGTTCCTTCGCGCAGCATTTGTGCAGTCGCATTCGCCAGTCCGGCCATACTGGGCGGTTCGAAAAGTGCGCCCGCGCCGTCGATGTGCAGCTGCAAAGTGATAAATGGTGCGCGATGATCTTCCAGGATCAACACCGTCAAACCGTTGCTCAGCTTAGCCTCGGTGGGCTTGGGCAGTTTCACCCGCAAGATTTCACGTGAGACGGGGGCTCTGTTTTTGCGCTCGACCTTGCTCTGGGGTGTGCTGCTCGCGTCCTGCGCACGAACCGGTTCGGAGAGCAACGCCCAGCATGCGCCCAGACAAACGACAGCGCCGAGGCGACGCCCTATGCGAGTTTTTGCGGCGCTAATCTTCATCGAGACTTTTCGGCGGGCCCGGCCGGCTTCGGCACAGTGGTGACAACCGTGCGGCGCGCCTCTTTGAAATAACTACGGGCAACCCGCTGCAGGTCGCTTGGGGTCACCTGTTCATACTTGTCCCAAATCGTATTGATCAGCTCGGGCTGATTGTAGTAAATGGCGAAATGCCCCAGAGCGTTAGCGCGCGAGCGGGTACTGTAGAGTTGCTGAGCGCGCTGACGCCGCATTTGCATCTGAACCTTCTCGATCTCTTCAGGGCTGACCAGCTCGTTCTGCAGAAGCGCGATCTCGTCGTAGATGAGCTTTTCCAGCTCGCTTAGATCAGCATTCGGCCGAGCCATGACACTGAACCAGAAAAGCGATGGACCGCGCTGCTCATTGGCGTCGGCATAGACGTTCAAGGCGATTTCCTTTTGCTTAACGAGTTTTTGATACAGTCGTGACGACACCCCGCTCGATAAAACATGTCCCAAAAAATCGAGCGCGTACCAGTCGGGCGTGTTGCCCGGCGGAATTTTGTAAACGATATCGAGTTTCGCTGTCTGCGCAAAACTGTCATCGATCACTTTTCGCCGCTCGGTTTTTTGCTCCGGCTCGCTCATATCCGGCGCGCTCGGTGCCGCTTGCGCCGGAATTTTTTCAAAATATTTTTTAATCAACCCAAGCGCCGCGGCGGTTTTAAAATCTCCAACAAGCGCCAGCACGGCGTTATTCGGCGCATAATAGGTCTTAAAAAAAGCTTCGGCATCCTCTATGGTTGCCGCGTTGAGATCTTCCATGGAGCCAATCGTGGAGTGCTTGTAGCCGAAGTTATCGTAGGCCAAGCCAATCACGGCTTCGTAGGTTTTCCCATAGGGGCGATTGTCATAGCTTTGCCTGCGCTCCTCCTGAACCGTTAAGCGTTGGTTGTCGAAATTTGCCTGCGTAATCGCCGGAGCGCGCATGCGATCCGCTTCCAAAAAAATGCCCAGCTCGAGCTGATTGGCCGGCAACGTTTCGAAATAATTGGTACGGTCGATGTTAGTCGTCCCGTTGGCGCTGCCGCCGTTGTTTTGAACCAGGATGAAATGCTCGCCTTTGCCGACATTCTCCGAGCCCTGAAACAGCATGTGCTCGAACAAATGAGCGAAACCGGTCCGACCCGGATGCTCGTCACGCGAGCCAACGTT
>DATBEY010000300.1:0-8405 GCA_036558765.1 Binatia bacterium
CACGCGGGAGGGGCTTCATCTGGTTCGTCCCGAAGAGCTTACCCGCGAGCAGGAGCAATTCCTAGAGGATTTTTTTCAACGCACGCTGTATCCGATTGTCACGCCTTTGGCGATCGATCCAGGGCATCCGTTTCCGTATCTTACAAATCGCTCGCTGTCTTTGGTCGTGTCGCTCCGGCCCGTGGTTCCCTCTCCGTTGCCGCACACCGAGCTCTCAATCGTCCATATTCCCGGTCAGGTCGTGCCGCGATTCATTCAGCTGCCCGCCAAGGAAGGACAGTACGCCTTCATTTTGCTGGAGCATGTGCTGCGACGATACTTGCCGCGTTTTTATCATGGGTTTGAGATCGTCTCGACGCACGCGGTGCGGGTTACTCGCGATGCGGAGTTCGGTTTGGTGCGCCGGCGCGACCAGGATCTGCTGATGACCATTGAGCAGGGAATTCGAGAACGGCGCATGGGCGACGCCGTTCGCCTGCAATACGATCCCGACCTGCCCAGCGAAGTTCTGCGGCAGCTGATCGAAGAACTCGAATTGACCCAAGACGATTTGTACGCCGGCCAGGGCTTTACCGCGTTCACCGATCTGTTTCAGCTTTATGCCGCAGCGAACATTCCGCGGCTCAAAGATAAACCCCAGCCGCCATTGCCGGTGCCGTGCTTCGAGCGGGGTCCGGATATTTGGAACAGCATTCGGAGCAATGACGTTCTGGTTTTTCATCCCTATCAGTCCTTTGATGCGGTAACTCACTTCGTCGAAGAAGCGGCCAAAGATCCCAAAGTTCTGGCGATCAAAATGACGCTCTACCGAGTGAGCGCCAATTCGCCCATCGCAACGGCCCTGGCGCGCGCTGCCGAAGCGGGCAAAGAAGTTTCCGTCCTGGTGGAGCTGCAGGCGCGCTTCGATGAAGAGGCGAATATCACCTGGGCGAGGGCGCTCGAGGAGGTGGGAGCGCATGTGGTTTACGGGCTGGTGGGCTACAAAACGCACTGCAAAGTTTGTCTGGTGGTCCGACAGGAAGTTGATGGTATCCGGCGCTATTGCCATCTCGCGACCGGCAATTACAACGTGCGCACGAGCAGCGTCTACAGCGACTTTGGACTGTTCACTTGCCGGCCAACTTTCGGCGAGGATCTGACGGAATTATTCAATCTGCTGACGGGCTACACGCGGCCGCAAAGATTTCATCACCTGGTTTTGGCGCCCATTGGGCTACGGGAACATTTCGTCGACTTGATTCGCAACGAGGCGGAGCAGGCGCGCTCCGGCAAAGCGGCCCGCATCATCGCCAAGTTGAATAGCCTGATTGACGATTCGGTCATCGAAGAGCTCTACGCTGCGAGCCGAGCGGGAGTGCAAATCGATCTCATCGTACGCGGTATGTGCAGTCTGCGGCCGGGGCTGGAGGGCATTTCGGAGCATATACGAGTGATCTCGATCGTCGATCGCTATCTCGAGCACTCCCGAGTTTTTTATTTTCACAACGGCGGTACGCCAACTTTTTGGCTCGCCTCCGCGGACTGGATGCCGCGCAATTTCAAACGACGCATCGAAATCGCGTTTCCCGTGCTCGATCCGCAGTTGCAGGCCAAACTGAAGGATATTTTAGAGCTTCAACTGATCGACTCCTTCAAAGCATGGCAGATGGAGCCTGACGGCTCCTACCAGCGAAAAATAAGCACAAATGCAGCGGGCTTCCGTTTTCAAGAGCGCTTCTATGAAATGCTGCGAGCGGAGGAGATTTCCAGATCTACCAAGGGCATCGCGATGGATGGAGCCGATTTTCGAAGCGGAGAGGACGGGCTCAGTCTGACGCACCTGCAGTGGGATGAAAATGCATCAAAATAACTATCATCGATCGTAATAGGAGAAGGTTCGGGCCCGGGAGGCCAAGCGGCACGTTGAATGATGCCGAACGTGAGCCGTTCGCGGAAGCCTCGACGACTGAAGTGGCAGGTCAAATATCCCGATGTGCGCGCAGCCAGAAGCCGGCGAGAAAGGCCGTTGCCCCAAGCGCGCAGAGGAACCATTCGATCCCGTAGCGCGGCAAATAGTAGGCTTCGAGCAGTCCGATGCTGTAAAGCGTTATTATGAATAGAGCGCGCCGCAACCATCGAAAGAATTTCATGGCCTCTCTGGTGGGCACAAACTATACCACGATGAAATCGTGTAAGCTGTGCGAATCTATCGCATTTTTTAGGACAAAACCGGACGAACAGGTTGGCCAAATTTGTTCTTTTGGTTGAGGCATCGTAGGGTGAACTTGCTGTGTGCGGAAGAATAATGCGGATTGAGCCGCCGCGGCTAATTTAGGATGCAACCGGGAGTTGTTGTGAACGTGCGAGGCCGAACTTGACGCGGAAGAACCCATCCGGTGCACGCAAACCAGCCCTGCTCAAACTTCTCGCCTGTTTTCTCCTGCTGCTCTCGGTGTCGCTTGCGTGGCGATTGACGCCACTTAGAGAAGCGATCAATTTTGAAACCATTGTCGGCTGGCAGCAAACGCTAAAGAATTATCCCGCCGCATTTTTCTGGGTGGTCGGCATTTACGTAATCAGTAGTCTTGTTCTGTTTCCGGTGACGCTGCTCAATGTGGCGACGATCATGACGTTTGGTCCGGTCATGGGGAATCTATATGCGTTTGCGGGATGGCTTTGTAGCGCGAGCATCGGCTTCGGCATTGGACGGGTTTTAGGACGCGACTGGGTGGAAAAAATTGCCCGAACGGGATTCGAGAGAATCTTTGATCGCGCTACGCGCCACGGTTTTGTAACTGTTTTCAGCACGCGCATGGTCCCGATTGCACCGTTTACGGTGGTTAATCTCTTCGTGGGCGGCTCGGGGATTGGCTTTGCGGTTTTCCTTTTCGCAACAGCGGTTGGCAGAATTCCAGGTATTATCGCGCTTACTTTATTCGGAGTGCAGATGGAAATGTTTTTACGTCGGCAGGATTTCGTCAGTTGGGTCATTCTGGGAGTGACCGTGTTGATGGTTATCGCTGGCTCGGCGTGGTGCAGCAAACGTTTTGCAGTGCCGAGCAACAAGCGAAACACTTCTGAAATGAGCGATGAAACACCTAGTCATCGTTAGTCGTGCCGACGTCATTTTCTGCGAAAAAGCGGCTCTTGCGTTGCGGGGACTTGGGTTCATTGCAGCGTTGATGCTCGCGATGAGCGCCTGCAGCGGGCGTACTGTCGATCTGGCGGATTGCACGACGTATGTGGTCGCGGGATTTCGTAAAATCGCCGATGAGCGCGCGCAGAGATTTCTGGGCAAAGTTGAAGAGGATACAGCGCGCTGTCGCGGCGGCGATCGAGCGGTGACTTTTCGCTCGACGCCCTGGGTCGACTGGCAACATTATTGGGCAGTGGGTGACAGCAATAGTAAAGCTCCGGGTCGGAGTGGAGAATACGACTATCTGAGCCCGAATGGCCGCGGTATTGACGGGGCGCTGCTCGACCTCGAATACCAGCGCATCGAGTCGATCAAATTTAATCTGTTCGATAACAGCGGCACCTTCGAGCAGTATGTTCGGGGCCGCGACCACGTCGACGGTGCAGCGCTAAAAACCTGGGAAGAAATGCGGCTGCCGAAAAGCAGTCCTTATTATGCAGCGGTAGGCGGCGATGAAGCGCAAATTTGCCGCGGCGAGCTCATCCGTGCGCGCACACTGACCGGGATTTGCAACGACATCAAAAATCCCTTGCTGGGTTCGACCGGCCAAATGTTCGCGCGCAACGTGGAATTCGATACAACCTTTCCCGACTCGGGAGGCAATGTGCTTGTCAAGAACCGGCACGGCGATCGTCTGGGATTGCTCAAGCCCGATCCGCAGGTGATCAGCCGGAAATTATTGACACGACGTCAATCCGATCCGGCAAAGTGTAACAACGGGCAGGGCTTGCCGGGCAGTTCGCCCCAAGCCAATTGCGATTACAAGAAAGCGTCTTTCCTGAATGTACTAGCCGCGTTTTGGGTGCAGTTTATGACCCATGACTGGTTTTCCCATCTTGAAGAGGGAAGCAACGGCGCAGAACTCATGCCGATGGGCTGTGCAACCGAGATTGAAGCCGGCATCGAGAAATCATTGACGCCAGAGCGGATGAAACAACTAAGCTGCCGGCCGGAGGATCGAATCGACAAAGGGTTGATCGCCATAGACACGCAACCATCCACCTTCACTTATGCCGGTAAGGAGTATTTGAGCCGGGCGCCCAAAGCGACGGCAAATAAAAATACGGCGTGGTGGGACGCTTCGCAGCTCTACGGCTTTGACGAAAATTCCCGCCAGCGGGTCAAACGCGATCCGCGCGATCCGGCAAAGTTTCTCTTAGTGAACGACCTGTCAGGCGAGGCTTATTTGCCTTTGCTCCAGACCTCCGAGCCCATGAACCCTCAGTGGGCGGGTCAGGAGTCAGTAGCGTTTGCGGACAACTGGTCGGCTGGCCTGAGCTTCTTTCATAATGTTTTCGCACGAGAGCATAATCTGTTCATCGACGCCTTTCGTGAGCGGGCCGCGCAAACGCCGGACCTAGACTCTGGTCTACGAAATCCGGCTGCTCCATCGCGCATCATCGACTACAAAGATGTGACCGCCGATGAATTGTTTGAAGCTGCTCGTTTAGTGCTGTCGGCGGAGATCGCCAAGATTCATACCACCGAGTGGACGCCACAATTGCTCTACAACGAGCCGCTGTTTTTGGCCATGAACGCGAATTGGCACGGCTTGTTGAAGGATTTTTCTCACGGGCGCGACGCATTGGAAAAAATCATTATCGAGAACTTCGGCAACTCAAAAGACGTCAAGGAAGCGAGTTCGTGGTATTCCGTGTTCGCATCGGGCGCCGGGATCTTTGGGTTAGGCAATCACGTTTATGCGGATGAAGCGATTTTCGCCAGGTTCGATCCCGCAAAAAAAGATCTATGGGACCTGTCCAATCCCGATCATGTGAACGGCGGCATCAACCACTTTGGTTCGCCATTCAATTTTCCCGAGGAATTTGTCAGCGTTTACCGGCTACATTCGATGGTGCCCGACCTCATCGAATTTCGCGATCTCAAGCGCGATCCGAACGTGATCAGCAGGAAAATTCCCGTGCTCGAAACGGTTCGCGGCAAGGCAACGCAGGCGCTGCGCGGCGGAGGACTCGCAAACTGGGCCCTGTCGATGGGGCGCCAAAGAGCGGGAGCTTTGTCCTTACAGAACAGTCCGCTGTTTTTGCAGAACCTGTCGATGCCGCGTTTGCCGGCCGGCAGCGGCAAGATCGACGTTCTTGCCCTTGACCTTATTCGCGATCGCGAGCACGGCATACCGCGCTTTAACGAATTTCGCCGTCAGTACGGTCTCAAGCAGTTAACCAGCTTTGACGATTTTGCCGATCCCCATTTGCCGAAGAACTCCGCCGAGCTGGCTGAGCAGCGGCGCCTGATCGGCATTCTGCGTGAAAGTTATGGCCAACATCGCTGCGATGCGGCCAAAGTGATCAGTAAAGCTCAGATGAACAATGACGGTACCCCGATCAACGACTGTTTGGGACATTTGGATGGCAGCATGGTCGACAACATCGAAGATGTGGATGTCGTCATCGGCATGCTCGCAGAATTTACCCGGCCGCATGGCTTCGCGATTTCGGAGACGCAGTTCCAGGTTTTTATTTTGAACGCGTCGCGCCGTCTTTTTAGCGATCGTTTCTTTACCTCCAGCTTTCGCCCAGAGTTTTACACGCAACTGGGATATGACTGGGTGATGAACAATGGGCCGGAAAGAATGATCGAAAACGGCATGCCGAACGGCCATCAAATCGAAGTCATGCCGCTGAAACGGGTGCTGATGCGAACCATTCCAGAGCTTCGCGGCGAGCTTGCGCCCGTGATCGATGCCTTCGATCCCTGGTCGCGCGACCGCGGCGAATACTATTCGCTGCAATGGCAGCCACGCGAAGGCGCCGAATCGGACGACGCATTTACACGCTGACAGGTATCGAATAGATTCAGAGGCAAGATCAACAGATGAGAGGTCTGTCGTCGAATTCAGTGCAAAGATATTGCTAAGCGTTTTTATTTGTATAGCGTTGGTAACTCCTTACGCATACGGAATAGACGCGCCACAGCCCCTTGAGCCCTTTCTAACCAAGAACACCCGGCTCATGGTCGTTTCCCCGCATCCGGACGATGAGACGCTAGCGGCCGGCGGACTCATCCAGCGAGTGCTCAGGCTTGGCGGATCGGTCAAAATTGTGTTTATGACCAGCGGCGACGGTTTTCCTGAAGGGGTTGAAAAGGAAACCCGGATAGGCCGTCCGAATGCGCAGGATTATCGCAACTATGGAAAGCTGCGCAAAAGGGAAGCGCGTCAGGCGCTACGGGTTCTAGGAATGAAGAAGCAGGATGTGGTGTTTTTGAACTTCCCGGATGGTGGACTGCGTAATCTTCTGCAGAAACATTGGTTTGACAGGAACCCGTATTTTCGGTCTCCGTTTACACTGGAGGATCGTCCGCAGGCCGATGATAGATTGCTCCCGGACATAGAATTTAACGGCGAGGATGTAAAGCGAGAGATAGAAAAATTACTTCTGGAATTTCATCCATCGCTGATCGCAGCGGCTGATCCCAGAGATCAACACCCCGATCATTGTTCAACATATTTTTTTGTTAATAAATCTTTAAAAGCCTACAGGAAAAATTATCCCACGCTTGATCCTAAGATCCTCACTTTCTTGGTTCATTTTCGCCAGTGGCCAATGGGCGCTGGAGCGGGCACAGGGGCTCTGTTAAATCCGCCCGATGGCTTTTCGGGAACAGCCTGGACCTCTTTGGCGCTCTCTGATGAGGAATCTACAAATAAGCGAAAATCTCTGATGGAATACCAGAGCCAGATGCTTGTGATGGGTCGCTATCTCATGAGCTTTGCGCGAGCTAACGAGCTCTTTTTAACAGACCAACAGGAGGGCAACGAAGGGCCAGCGAAGATGCAATGTTTGAAATGAAATAAAATTTTAGATCGTCGTTGAATCCATGCCACCTTCAGAAAAAATGTCCTGGCGAGCTTTTGGCAACCCCGGGATAACCTCCAGAGAGCCTCTCGATTTTGGCAGCCGACCGCATGAGAAGCTTTTTCGGACGCGCCTTCAATGACGATTGCGCTAGATGGCTTTGCTAGCTCGAAATCCTACCAAGTTTTTTTGAAAGTGACAGCCACTGCTTTGCAGCTGGGGCCAGTATGGAGCTGTAATGATTTTCATACAGAGCTGTACCCGAAATGCGCGAGAGTTGAGACCTAACCTGCCGACAGCTGTTAGCTTCTTGATCCAGAGCTGTCGCAATGATAGGTTCCAGCTCTGCTAGACTCGATCAGAAAACGCGCGAGGTTTGGTGAGCTATGAAAGTCAGCTTTCCAGTGATGCGGGCAAAAATGGGCGGACGGCAATACTATTCGCTCTTGCTTTCACTCTCCGAAATTCCGCGTCTGTTCAAATTCGACGATTGGGAACAATGCACGCCGGAACTGCGGGCGCAAAGAGTTTTAAATAAACGGCGTATTGCCGATATCGCCAGATACATCCTCGAGAACGAGGATGGCTACCTGTTCTCGTCCATCACAGCATCTTACTCCTGCCCTGTGACTTTCATTCCCTCTAATGACAATCCGGAAATTGGCACGTTGGAGATGGAGTTGGAAAATCTTCAGTTCATCATCAACGATGGCCAGCATCGCTGCGCGGCGATTGCTGCGGCGCTCAAAGAAAATCCTGCCGTTGGGAAGGAAAAAATTTCGGTGCTTCTCTTTGAGACTGAAAGCACGGAGCGACTGCAGCAAATGTTCTCGGACCTGAATCGATCCGTGCAGAAAACATCAAAGTCGTTGGGAATGCTTCACGATCGTCGAGATAATCTTTCCATGCTCACGCTGGAGGTGGCCGAACGCGTCCAGGTGTTCCGAGACATGGTGGACAAAGAGAAAGTTACGATCCCGCGTCGGTCCGCCAAGCTTTTTACCATTTCCGCGTTGTACGAGGCGAATGAAGAATTGCTCGGCAAAAAAATTGCCGAACAGGGTTCGGCCGCCTACAAAGACAATCTCGAGAAGGCTGTTAAATACTGGACAGAGCTGTCGAGGGTCATTGGTGACTGGAACAAGGTTAAAAATGGAGAATTAAGCGCTGCCGAACTCCGCAAAGAGAAAATCAATACTCACGCTGTAGTTTTACGTGCGCTCGGGGGTATCGGAAAAACTTTGCTCGAAAAATATCCGCATGATTGGCAAAGAAAACTCAAACTTCTCGAAGGCATCGATTGGCGAAAGTCTGTGGGCAATAATGCGAATCCCCTGTGGGATGCCGTATGTATCACAGCGGGCTCGGTGGTTTCCAACAGACAGGCGCGCGCAGCGACTTTGGCCGTCTTG
>DATBEY010000301.1:0-4913 GCA_036558765.1 Binatia bacterium
CCCTTCAAGATGTTTGTTGGCGGGCCCTTGGGTTGGGGCGAACAATGGATGCCATGGATCCATATCGAGGATGAGATTGGCTTGATTTGCTTTCTGATCGACAACGACGGCGCGCGCGGCGCCTTCAATGCCAGCGCGCCAAACCCGGTGACCATGGCGGAATTTGCCAAAATCCTCGGCGACGTGCTCAACCGACCGTCATGGGCTTGCGTGCCGCCTTCTGTGTTGGCGCTGATCGTCGGTGAGATGGCCGACATCCTTATAAACGGCCAGCGCGTCGTGCCCGAAGCGGCGCTGAAGCTCGGTTACAATTTCAAATATCCCCATCTCGCGGATGCTTTGCGATCGCTGCAGCTGTAGCACTCCAAGGAGCAACGTGAATTTAGCTAAAAAGAGTTCAGCCTATTCGGCGCAAGCCTTGGCGGTGGTGCGGCAACGTTTCAGCACCGCGATCAGCGGCGGCGATGCTGCGGGCGCAGGCCGGTTGATCGACGAGTTGCTGGCGGGCCAAAGATCGCTCCTGGAAATTTATCTCGAGGTTATTGCGCCGGCATTGGTCCGCATCGGCAGTTCCTGGTGCCGCGGCGACGTCGGCGTGGGCGAGGAACATCTGGCGACGCAGATCGTCATTGAGCAGATGGATCGGCTGCGCTCGTTGTTCGTGCCGCCTGAGCCGCGCTCGCCTTATCGCGTATTAGTTGCCTGCATCGAAGGGGAACAGCACTTTGTCGGGGCCCGAATGATTGCCGATCTGTGTTTGTCGAAAGGCTGGGCAGTCGACTTTCTCGGCGCGAATACCCCGACAAGCGCGATCATCGAGATGGCAAAACGGCATGAAACACATTTGGTCGCATTGTCGGCGACCATGGCGAAAGGCATGACTCACGTGCAGCGCTTGGTCAAGGAGCTAACGGCGGTGTCGCCCAAGACGAACCTGGTTCTCGGCGGCCAAATTTTTGCGGCCAACGCTGCGCCCGTCAGTCTCCAGCGCGGCTGCATCATTGCGCGCGACGCGGCCGAGGGCATCGAAATCATCGGAAAACTCCTGCGCGCGGATCGGCCGAAAGCGATGCTCAAGGAGTACTTATTGACACTGGGCCAGCGGGTGCGCGAACTTCGTACGAAGGAGGGCTGGACCCAGGAAGAGCTGGCTAACGCTGCGCGCGTCACCCGTGTTTGCATCGTCGCCGTCGAGGGCGGAAAACAAAACATTTCAATGGACATCCTCGTTCGGATTGCCAATGCACTGCGTGTGGTGCCGGAAGTCTTGTTGACGAGCAAGTCGGATTTGCCGAATAGCTCGAGGAGGGATGCATGAAAAATCCGGTCTTTGAGGGCGCGCGTGCTGCGCTTGAGCCGCGCGAAAAATCCACCCAAGAGCGGCCCCAAGGCCGCCCAGTTAACGGCCACGCTCATGCGATCGCCAACATTGGTGACTTGACGGAATTGCTTGGCTTCGACGCCGCTCCTGCGGTTGAAACCATTCTCATGGACGTTTTGCTTCGTCCGGTAGCGGATCTCACTGCGAATCCGGGCAAGCGCATCCGGGCCCAACTGGTTTCGTTTAGCTATCGTCTTTTGAGCGGCGATCGGCCCCTGTCGATGACGGCGGCAAGGCGCTACCGCTCTTGTGCCGAAGCCATCGAGTTGATTCACGCCGGCTCGCTCATCATCGATGACATCGAGGACGGCAGCCCGGTGCGCCGCGGTCGTCCGGCACTGCATACACGCTGCGGCATGCCGCTCGCGCTCAATACCGGCAATTGGCTTTACTTCTGGCCCGTGGAGCTGCTCAAGGGAATCGGTTTTGGCGAAGACGATTTGCTTTTCGTTTATGAGCATTATCACCGCACGCTGCTGCGCGCCCATTTCGGGCAGGCGCTCGATCTGGGCGCCCGGGTCGACACGCTGGCTCAGGATGCGGTCGCCGAAGTGTGCCTGGCATCGATGCGGCTCAAAACTGGCGCGCTGATGGGCTTCGCCGCGCTTTTGGGTGCCGCGCTCGCCGATGCTTCGGAAACGCTGCTTTCGGCTCTCGACGAATTCGGCCGCGACTTGGGGGTGGCGCTGCAGATGTTCGATGATCTTGGCAACATCATCGGCAAATGCGAGCCGTCAAAGCGCTATGAAGATCTGACCTTGTCGCGGCCATCATGGGTGTGGGCCTGCGCGGCCCAGAGCAGCAGCACGGCGGATTATCAAAAGTTCGTCTCGGCGGCACGCAAGCTACCGGACGCTGCTGAGCTTGAATGCTGGATGGAACGCCACGAATTAGTGCGTCGCACCAGGCGCAGCGCCCGTGCGCATCTTGATCTCAGCTTTGAAGTTCTCAGGAACCGGTTAAGCGCGGACCACGTCCGCTGGTCGCCCCGGGTACTCGAGGAATTGTACGCCCTCGGCGAAGAAATAGCGGTGGCCTATGGATAATAGAATGCGCGCAGCGGTGATCGGCAGCGGATTCGGCGGTCTCGCTTTGGGGATTCGGCTGCAGGCGGCGGGCTGCCGCACGGTGATTTTCGAAAAACGCGATCAAGCGGGCGGCAGGGCGTATGTTTATCGCGATCAGGGTTTCACTTTCGACGCCGGGCCGACCGTGATCACGGCGCCGGATTGTTTGCGCGAGCTATTTACCCTCTCCGGACGATCTCTCGACGACTATGTCGAGCTCCTGCCGGTCAAGCCGTTTTATCGCTTGTTTTGGCAGGACGGTTACCGATTCGACTATTCCGATGATGCGAAGCTGATCGAAGCGCAGATCGCGGCGAAGTCACCAGGCGATGTTGCGGGCTACAGAAGGTTTTTGCAGTACTCGGAAGAAGTTTTTCACGAAGGCTACGAGAAGCTTGCCGACGTGCCGTTTCTCAACTGGTTGAGCATGGTATCGGTGGCGCCCCAACTGATCCGGCTGAAAGCCTACCGGTCGGTTTATAGCATGGTCGCCAAATACATTCGCGATCCGCACCTGCGTCAACTCTTCAGCTTTCATTCGCTGCTCGTCGGCGGCAACCCGTTCACCACTACTTCGATCTATACGTTGATTCATTGTCTCGAGCGCAAGTGGGGTGTCTATTTTCCCAAAGGCGGCACCGGCGCCCTGGTCGGTGCGCTCGTCAAGCTGTTTAAAGAGCTGGGCGGCGAAATTCGTTTCGACGCCGAAATCACCGAGATTATGACTGAGGGCGATAAAGTAAACGGAGTTATCGACGCGAACGGAAGAAAAGAAAATTTTTCGCTGGTGGCGAGCAATGCCGACGTGTTTCATACCTACAATCAGCTTCTCAAGCGCACGCCCCAGGCCCGGCGCATGAGCCGAAGGTTGGGGAAAATGAATTACAGCATGTCATTATTTCTCATCTACTTCGGCACGCGGCGAAAATATCCCAATCTGCTCCATCATAATATTCTGTTCGGGCCGCGTTACCGGGAATTGCTGCGGGATATTTTCAGGCGCGGCCGCTTGGCGGATGATTTCTCGCTCTACTTGCACGCTCCCAGTCAATCGGACCCCGATCTGGCGCCGCCCGGTTGCGAAACCTTCTATGTGCTTTCCCCGGTGCCGCATCTAGGTAAGCTCGATCTCGACTGGAGCGTCGAAGGACCGCGCTATGCCGAGCGCATTCTCGCCTATCTCGAACGCCATTACATGCCCGATTTGCATCGCGAGATCGTCACGCAACGAATCTTTACGCCGCGCGATTTTCAGGTGGAGCTGAATTCCCATCTCGGCTCGGCATTTTCCCTCGAGCCGCGGCTACTGCAAAGCGCCTATTTCCGCGTTCACAATCGCGATGCGGCAATCAAAGGACTTTACTTCGTCGGTGCCGGGACGCATCCGGGTGCCGGGATTCCTGGCGTCGTCAATTCGGCGAAGGCGACTGCCGGAGTCATTCTGCAGGACTTCGCTGCCATGCTGGCGGATGAACGGCCCGCCGCCAGGGAGCTTTCTTATGCGTAAGGAAATGACCCCGCAAATCCAAGCGGCGCTCGACGAGTGCCGCGGGATTATCACCCAGGGCTCGAAAAGCTTTTCTCTAGCGGCCCGACTGTTCGATCCGGCGACTCGCGATGCGGCGTTTTTTCTCTATGGCTGGTGTCGCTACTGCGATGATCAAGTCGATGCCGTGGGTAAGAGCGAAACGCCTGACATGGTAATCGAACGGGTCAAGACTCTGAAAGAACGCACCGCGGCAGCTTTCGGTTTCGTGCCACAAAACGAGCCGGTATTTATCGCCTTGCAATACATCGCGCATCGTTACGCGATTCCCGCGCACTACGCGCTGGAACTGATCGAAGGAATGGCGATGGACGCGCGCGGCACGCGTTATACGACGCTAAAAGAGCTTTTGCTTTACTGCTACCGGGTTGCCGGCACCGTCGGATTGATGATGACGCACGTCATGGGAGTGCGCGACGAGCATGCGTTAAGGCACGCGGCGGATCTCGGCATCGCCATGCAATTGACCAACATCGCGCGCGACATCATCGAAGACGCTGCGATGGGGCGGGTCTACCTTCCGCTCGCTTGGCTGCGTGAGGCGGAAATCGAGCCCGGCGAAATTGCCGCGCCGCAGCATCGCGAAAAACTTGCCATGTTGACCCTTCGCCTGCTCCACGAGGCCGAACGCTATTACCGTTCAGGCGACCAAGGTTTGTGGCAGCTTTCTTTTCGCTCTGCTTGTGCCGTGGCGGCAGCCCGTTCGGTCTACTCGGAAATCGGGCGGCGGTTAGCGGTGAAAGGCGCGCGTGCTTGGGACGAGCGAACCTATGTTACCGGCGCAAGGAAGATTTGGGTGGTATTCGGTGCCATTGCGCGTCTGATTCGCTCCGTGCCGGCGCGCTTGCTTCGCCCATGGTCGCCCGCTCCGCTGAGCATCGTGTGGAAAGCTTCCAACGTCCAGTAGACCTGCGAAGCG
>DATBEY010000302.1:0-10006 GCA_036558765.1 Binatia bacterium
GCCGCGCGCCATCGGATAGACCAAAGAGAGATCGCCGGCCCGATAGGCTTGGTTCAACAGGACGAAGTAGGCCGTGTGCAACGCTGCACTGCCGGCGATCAAGCCGATGCTCGCAGGACTGATCTCCAGTTGCCATATTTCGATAATCGTGAGGGTTGCGGGCGCGTAAAGCAATGCGGACAGAACGGCCACCAGCCAGGTGAACGTCGCATGTCCACCAGCATGCTTGTTGAGAAAATTCCACGTAGCATGAATGAGCGCAGCAGCGAGAATGAGTAACAGGGCGAAACCGGTCATGGAGACGAAAAACTGCCGAGTGCTGCGATGGCTAAGCGCCGAAGCAAGCACCGTCCATCAGGACAACCTACGAAGACGTTGAACTCCTGGCGTCGTTGCGCCGGATCAGGCAAGCTTCGCCCTACCTCGAGGCATCAGTCGTCCGGCAGAGTAATCGAATCACGGACATCAATCGTACCGCCGCTGACGATCTCGGCACGCAGCCCGCCGCGATGAATCAACCCGCGCAGCGCACCGCGTTCGGTCAATCGCTCCAGGTGCGCGCACGGCTCGCAAAGTCGTGTCCCGCGGAGACGCACTCTACCGACGAGAAACTCCCGTTCGACCAGGTGATTGAGCGCAACGTCGTGCGTCACGATATTGCGGCGCAAGTTACCGGGCGCGATGTCGATGCCGTAGTCGCGCTTGAGGCCTTCGATGGCTTCGATCTCAATCAATGTCACATGACGGCCGCTACCAGGATCATGCGAATAGGTGCCGATGCCGGCGAAATATCGATCACCTTCGAGTCCCCGCCCGGCGATCGCTTTAACTTGATCGCGATTCTGGATCACACCGGCACCGATCCGCGCGATGTGCAGCGAAACAACGAATCCGCGGACGTTCATGAGGTCGATTTGCGGCGCGCCAGCAGAGTGCTGATTTCCGGCGTTTGCACGCCGTCCTTGAGCAAGCTGCACGTGCCGCTTTTGAGTATCTCTTGGGCAAGGTTTTTCGCGCCGCTGATCGCCGCTTTCAGGAAGCCCGAGCCATAACTCACGCGCGCCACGCCCAAATCCTGGAGCTGACTCACGCTCGGCGACTGCGGCCCGGCGAGAATGCTGATCGGCGCTTTAACTTCTTTGGCGATGCGTCCGATGATTTCCGCTGAATGGAGGAACAAGTAAAAAATACAATCACCGCCCGCTTCCGCGTAGGCATTGCCGCGCCGGACCGCCTCATCGAGCGCTCTTTTCGGATCGTCGGGGAACACGTGAAAAGCATCGACGCGCGCGTTGAGGAAAAATTCGCTCTTCATCTCGCGCTTGGTCTCCATGACGGCTTTGATCTTGCGGAGCTGCTCGGACATTTCCACAAGGCCGCCCTTTCCTTTCGCTGCCCCGTCTTCGAGATTCATGCCCGCCACACCGCGTGAGATCAGTGCGCGGACCGTTTCACAAACGCCATCCTCATCGCCGTAGCCTCGTTCAGCATCGGCATTGAACGGCACGCTTACGGCGGCAGCAAAGCTGCCGCTGACTTCAATGAAACGATCTCGGCTCATGACCTCTCCGTCGGCATAGCCCAACGACGCGGCAATCCCGCCACTGGTACCTTGGATCGCTTTGAACCCCATCTGTTCGAACAATAACGCGCTCAACACATCGTAAGCGCCGGGCATGACGAGAATCTCCGGCGCGCGCACCAATTCTCTGAGTCTTCGGCTTTTTGCATTGGCAGCGGTCATGACTCCGCTCGGTATCGGCTCCATTACGACCTCCAGTAAATCGTATTGTAAGACTCAAGGTGAAATTGAATAAATTCTCGAAGAAACAAGTAGCTGTACGAGTGACGATTTTTTACGTGAAAGCGGCTCTTGCAAGCAAGCACTATGTGTCCCGGCCGCTCGGGCGCAGAACTTTTCCCGGCAACGCTCCGGTCGGCGCGCCGTTTTCGATAACGACTTCGCCGTTCACGATCGTGTGCGGCACGCCCGTGGCCTTTTGAATCATCCGGGTCTCGTTTGCCGGTAGATCCTGCACGTATTCCGGTTCGAGCGTGTTCACGGTGGCGGGATTGAAAACCGCGATGTCCGCTGCAAAGCCAGGGCGCAACAGCCCGCGATCACTCAAACCGAACACCGAGGCCACCCGGAAAGTTAGTTTGTTCACCGCCTCTTCCAACTTCATGATGCCGTGATCGCGCACCCAGCAACCGAGGAACGCTGTCGCATACCCGAAGCGAGCGTCATAGCCCATATGCGCGCCGGCATCGGACTGACCGATCATGACAGCCGGGTGTTTGAGAATTTCACAAACTGCCTGCGGATCGCCTTGCGTATTGGTATGGACGAAGCGGGTTTGGAGATCTTCTTCGAGAGATATGTCCAAAAACCAATCCAAACCATCTTGATCTGCAGCGCTAGCAATTTCCTGCACACTCTTGTGCTCGAAAACTTTGTTCTTCGGTAGCTTCACATGGTCGACAAAAATCACGTCCCAGCGCCGCGGAAAAACCGAAGGAGATTGGTCTTCGATCGCCTCGGCGCGAAGTTTCTTCCGGACTGCGGAATCCGCAAACATCTGCTTTCGCACCTCCACGGGACTGAACATCGCCGATTTCCAGGTCGGAAACTCGTCGAAGCATTGCGCATCCAACAGCGTGTAACGGTTTTGAAACGGTTTGGCCTGAGTCATCGCATATATAGGCAAACCCTCTTCTCGGAACACCCGTTGTGTGTTCGCCAGCATCTCCTGCCAGTGGTTCGGCCGACTCCAGCTATGATTAATGCTCTGCCAGAGCACCGGACGCCCGGTGCGGCGCGCCATCTGCGCAGCGTACGCGATTCGGCCGCGGGCATCGGCGCCGCCGCCGCTGAGCTGAACGACGCCACGATTCATTTCAGCCAAGACATCCAACAACGATCCCAGTTCTTCGTCAGCCGCCAGACGGCTCGCCACCGGTTTTTTGTCCTCGCGAATATGGCGCGGGTTCTGATTGGTGGAAAATCCCACGGCGCCCGCCTCCATTCCCTCGCGTACGAGCTCTTTCATTTTCGCAACTTCTTCTCCGGTCGCCTGCCGTTCGACGGCATCTTCCCCCATCACGCTGTGGCGCACGGCAATATGACCAACCAACGCCGCGGCATTGATTCCCAGCCGCGTGCCAAGTGCGTCCAGGTATTCAGCCGTGGATTTCCATTTCCATTGAATTCCCTCCTCGAGCACGCGCCGGCTGATCGCTTCCACGCGGACAAAACTTTTGATCACCGCGTCGCGGTCTTCGGGTTTTGCCGGCGCTAGGCTCAAACCGCAATTACCCACAATTACGGATGTCACCCCATGAAAACACGAAGAGGTGCCGAGCGGGTCCCAGAACAATTGCGCATCCAGATGCGTATGCGGATCGATAAATCCCGGCGCCACCGCCAATCCGTCGACATTCAGCGTGCGTTTTGCGCCGGCATTCAGCCGGCCGATCTCGACAATTTTGCCGCCGCTTATACCGACGTCGGCGTAATAGCTCGGCATCCCCGAACCGTCATAGATTCTTCCGCCCTTGAGTAAGAGATCGTACATCGCTTGCTCTCCTGTTCACGAACACGTTTCAGGTCCGGAAAAGAAGTTAGTCGATGGCGCTAACGATCGTCAAGAGATGTATGAACTCTACACTGAGCGCCGATGAATGGGATCACTTGATCGTTTGACGGCTCAATTGGGGTTCATAGAGCAATTGAATGACGATGCCATCCGGATCGGCACAGTAAAAAGACGCACTGCCGTCGCGGTGAACCTTAAATGGATGCACAATCGGTACGCCTTTCGCGATAAACTCCTTCTCAAGCGCCCTCACCCGCTCGACATCCTCGACGACAAATCCCAAGTGATCGAGTTGTCTTTCTTCGGCAGTGTTCGCGAAGATTTCTGAGACGCCGTGGATCGCGATGTTATCGCACCCGGAAGACAAATAGACGTTTTGCGGATCAGGCTCCCATACGACGTCCATGCCGAGAACGTCCTGATAAAATCGCTTCGATCGCGTCACATCTTTGACTTTGAGGGCGATGTGGCGCATCCCCTTGATGCCCGCAATTCGACTCATGCTTCGAATATAGCACACGATCGCCACAATGCAGACGTTGGAGACTCTTGCTGTGGGACAGTAAACGCGGGATATTTCTCCCATGAGAGAGGCCCTTTGGTGGCATACCGAAGCCGATGGCAAAATTCTCTGTACCCTCTGCCCGCGGTTTTGCCGCCTCGGCGATGGACAAGCAGGGTTTTGCTACATCCGCAGGAACGTCGGCGGCAAGCTTTATTCTCTCGGCTACGGCACGTCGACAGGATTTGCGATCGATCCGATCGAGAAAAAACCCCTCAACCATTTCCTACCTGGGAGTGAGATTCTTAGTTTCGGCACCGCCGGATGCAATCTAGGCTGTCGCTTCTGTCAAAACTGGAGCATCAGCAAGGCCAAGCTCGACGAAGCCGAAAGTTATCATATTGCGCCCGAGCAGGTGGTTGAGCTGGCTATGCGGAAAAAAGTGCCGAGCATCGCGTTCACTTACAACGATCCCGTGATCTGGGGCGAATTTGTCATCGACATTTCGCGCTGTGCGCGCGAGCGCGGCATCAACACTGTAATGGTGACCGCCGGTTATATCACACCTGAGTCTCGCCCGGAGGTGTTTCGCTCCATTGACGCCGCCAATGTCGATCTGAAGGCTTTTACGGAGCGGTTCTATCACAAGCTCACGTTTTCCCATCTCGCTCCGGTGCTCGATACCTTGGTTTGGCTCAAACGGGAAACCGATATCTGGTTCGAGATTACCAATTTGATGATACCCGGTGAGAACGACGACGCGGATGAAACTCAGCGCCTGTGTGATTGGGTCGTGGAGAACCTGGGCGATTCGGTGCCGCTTCACTTCACGGCGTTTCATCCGGACTTCAAGCTCACCGACAAACCGCGCACCCCGGCCGCCACTCTCAAACGGGCGCGCGCGATCGCGCAAGCAAGCGGCATCAAATACTGCTACGTCGGCAATGTTCATGACGACGAGGGGCAGACTACCCGTTGCCCTGCCTGTCAAAGTATTTTGATCCGCCGTTCCTGGCACGAAATCATCGAAAACAAATTGTCTAACGGCCGCTGCGCTTGCGGCCAAATGATCCCCGGCCGTTTTGTTTGACCCGCCAATCTAGGTAAGCCGCAACAGCGTTCCGAGCGGCGCTCGCTCTGATGATGACGGATTGTTGCGGCTCAGTTCCTGAAACAATTACTCGCTTCACTCGAACACAAAATTTCAATGTGTCATCTCGAACGGAGCGGAAGAGATCTTTTCACAAACTGTCCCCACGACCAGCGAATTTGCTCGCTGGTGAAATACTGAAAATTGTGTTTAATAAAAGATCGGTTTTTTCCATGGCCAAACTGAAACCTAAACGAAATCGACGCATTGCGCCGCCGCCGCACCTCGATATTCTCGAAGATATCAGTACGCTGATCAGCCACTCGCACGATCTGCAGGATACCCTCGAGCGAATCGTCGCCACTGTGGCCGACCGGATGCAGACCGAAGTCTGTTCCATCTATATTCTCGACCGGAGAACTAATCGATTGACGCTGCGCGCGACGATGGGATTGGACCCCGAATCCGTCGGCAAGGTTTCCATGGGGATCAGCGAAGGCCTCACCGGATTGGTGATCGAGAGAATGAAGCCGGTGATGGTCGCCGACACGCTCGCTCACCCACGCTATAAGTATTTTCCTGAAACCCACGAAGAGCATTTCCACTCGTTTCTCGGCGTGCCGCTAATCGAGGGCAGGCTCCCCTTGGGAGTTCTGGTGGTCCAGACATCTCGCCGCCGCCACTTTTCCCGCGATGAAATTCGTCTGCTCACGACGATTTCGGCCCAAGCAGCCAGCATAATCGTCCAAGGCCGGCTCGCTGAATCGCTTAAGAGCAAGGAAGAGGAGCGCAAAGAATTCGAGAAACGAATGAACGAGGCGATGCGAAAGCTTCGCTCCTATGAGGGTACCCGCCGCGAAAAACAGGCAAAAACAAAACAGCATTGGCGCGGCCGCTTGAATGGGCTGGCCGCGTCTCCGGGCTTCGGCCGCGGGCGCGCTTTCGTATTGGAGCCGCGCATGGACCTCGCTGCCATCAGCAAAAAGAAAGCGCGCAATCCGGAACGCGAGATGGAACGATTTCGCGCAGCCGTAGAGCGCGGCATCGAGCAAGTGAATGTGGTCAAGAACCGCATGACGCAGTTTATCCCTAAAGAAGAAAACGCGATTTTCGACGTCTACCGTCTGATTTTGGAAGACCCGGCGATCATTCAGCAGATCGAACAGCAAATCTTCAAAGAAGGCTACACCGCTGAATATTCGATTCGCGTCGTGTTCGAGGGCTACTTGCAGTCTATTGCCAACATCAATGATAGCTATCTCCGCGAGCGCACGACCGACGTAAAAGACGCCGCGCAACGACTGCTCGATAATTTATCGGGTGTGTCGGGCCAGCAATACGATTTACCCGACGATGCAGTGCTTGTGGCGGAAGACCTTTCACCCGCCGATCTGAGCATGCTCGAAGGCGACAAGTTCAAGGGTATCGCGCTGGCCACCGGCGGCGTCACTTCGCACGCATCAATTCTGGCGAAGTCCTTTGAGATTCCCAGCGTTGTCGCGATCGAAGGTCTGCTGGAAGCGGTTCATCAGGGCGACCTGCTGATCGTCGACGGCAATGCCGGAAACGTGCACGTGAATCCGAACGCAGAGGTCATCCGGGAGTACAATCGCCTGGAGCGTGATTATGCCGCGCTGAATCGCGAACTGGGCGCGCTTAAGAATCTTCCGGCGGAAACCACCGACGGGCGCAGGGTCTCGCTCTATGCCAATATTGGATTATTGAGCGATGTTGCCTTTGCTCAGTTGCACGGTGCCCAGGGAATCGGACTCTATCGCACCGAGATCCCGTTTTTGTCCCATCGCGACTTTCCCAGCGAAGACGAGCAGTATTCGCTCTACAGCAGGGTGGTTGAAGGCATGGCCGGGAAGCCGGTGACGATCAGAACGTTGGACATAGGCGCCGACAAGTATCCCACCTATATGCGCAGCCCCACCGTTGAGCCAAATCCTTTTTTGGGCTGGCGCTCAATCCGGATTTCTCTGGAAGTTGAGGAAATTTTCAAAACCCAGCTGCGCGCGGTCCTTCGGGTCGGCGAGCTCGGCCGCGTCCGCTTATTGATCCCGATGGTTACGAGTCTCGAAGAAGTTCAGAAGGTGAAAGAAATCCTCGCCGAAGCCAAAGCCGAACTCGATCATGAAGGGACACCGTACGACCGGCAAATGGAGCTTGGCATCATGGTCGAGGTCCCTGCTGCCGTACAACTTGCCGATCGTTTTCTCCGTGAAGTCGATTTTCTAAGCATCGGAACCAACGATTTAATTCAATACATTCTCGCGGTGGATCGTAGCAATCGCAAGGTGGCGAGCCTCTATGAGCCGCTGCATCCCGCCGTGCTCAAATCACTCAGCGCCACCATCGACGCTGGGAAACGCCAAGGCAAACGGGTCGGAATGTGCGGCGAAATGGCTGGTGACCCGCTCTGCGCTATTCTGCTTTTGGGCATGGGATTGGAGGAATTTAGCACCGGCTCGCTTTATATTCCGGTCATAAAAAAGGCGATTCGTTCGATCAGCTACCAAAGCGCTAAAGCCAGCGCCGAAATCGTTCTCGGCATGGATACTGTCGGTGAAATAAAACGCTATCTTTTCGAACAGATGCGTCAACTGGGCATGGTCGAGCTATTGGAGATGTATCGTTAATTTAAACGGTCATTTTCCGCGTCGTTGGGGTTGAAAACCCCTTGTTTCAGGGTTAAATTATTATTCGAACGTTCGTTCGAATGCGCTGAAAGGAATTCCCAATGACCAAGATTTCTACCTTTGATGACTGGATTGACTATTTCCGCCAATGGCAACGCGACATCGGCTATGACCCGGCGCTGCTCGGCGATTACAAATTCGAAACCAAGCTCGGCGAATTGCACTCACCTGAAATCGAGTTCGGCGATTATAAAGGCCAGAAGAAATGGCAACGGGTCACCCAGATCCCCAATCAGACAATTCGCGACGCCTTGATGAACCTGATCGTGTATCAGGGCGACACCGAGTTCGCTTCCGTTGAGCAGCAAAGGAACTTGATCGATACGGCCCCCACGGAATATGACCGCCAAGCGCTAACGCGTGTGAACAGCGAGGAGATGCGGCACGGCTGGCAGATGTGTTATTTGCTGGTCAATTATTTCGGAGATTCGGGAAAGCTCGAAGCTCGAAAACTACTGGAGCGCCGCGCTTTTCGTGGCGATCGTCTGCTCGGTTCGTTCAACGCGCCGGTGAACAACTGGCTTGATTTTTTTACCTATACTGAATTCGTCGATCGCGACGGCAAATATCAGCTGACGATGCTTTCACATTCGGCTTTTGCGCCCCTCGCCGAAAGCGTCACGGCGATGCTCAAGGAAGAATTCTTTCACATGTTCACCGGCCATACCGGGCTCACGCGGATCCTCAGGGCCGGTAAGATTCCGATTCCGATTGTGCAAAAGTATTTCAACAAGTGGCTTTCGACGGCCTATGATCTGTTTGGCACGGATCATTCTTCCTCGGCTCACTGGGCGTATACCTGGGGACTGAAGGGCCGCTTCGATGAGCATGAAGCGCAAATTCCGGCAGAAAAGGACAAGCTCAACGACCTGGCGCGCGCCCACTATATGGCAGAAAGCGCAAAACTCATCGCCCAACTCAACCAACTCATCCCGCAAGGACAAGCGCAGCTTTATGCTCCGGATTTTAAATTTAATCGCTCCATCGGGGAAAACGTCGGCAAACCCTTCAGTGTCACCGGAGAATTGCTGAGTCCCGATGCCTACAAAAAACATCTGCGGGAAACATTGCCAACCGAGGAAGACGAAAAAATCCTCGCCGAAATTATCAAGGGCAAAGACTGGGTTTCCCAGGTGCAACTGAATTAGACCTCCTGTTGCATCTCGTTTGCGGGCCGAGTAATTAGGGCGCAAGGAGAATACTAGTGGCTCGAATTTGCCTGGTTTGCCAAAACATCGACTGTAAATCGCGCGGCTCTGAACAGCTCACGACGGAGCTCGAGAAAAAGATCGCCGCCAAGGGTATTGCCGACGTGGAAGTGAAACCCTACATGTGCTTCGGCGCGTGCCAGGAAGGTCCTAACATCGTGCTTTATCCAGAAAAGAGCTGGTATGCCAAAGTTCAGCCTAAGGACCTCGACGACATCGTCGAGCACCTTGCCGGCGGCCCACATGTGCAAAGATTGGACACGATCGATTCGTCATTGAAAGAGCTTATCTATCAGCTGCTCGACACGGGGGTTTTTTAGCTCATGGAAGGTGTCCTGTTCCCCCGCGGCGTTCCTGAGGGAAGAGAGGGGTTTAAAGAATATCGCGATCGTGGCGGCTATCAGGCTTTAGAAAAGACCCTCAGGAGTGCGCCTGAAGCGGTGATCCAAATCGTTTCGGATGCCGGTTTACGGGGTCGCGGCGGTGCTGGTTTTCCCACCGGCAAAAAGTGGCAGTTCACCCGAGAGGCGCCAGAGCAACCCCGTTACTTAATTCTCAACGGCGGTGAAGACGAGCCGGGCAGCAAAAAGGATCGAGTGCTGCTCGAAAATCTTCCTCATCTGGTTCTCGAGGGTACAATCCTTGGAGCGTACGCGATCGGCGCAAGCAAAGCCTACCTCTACATCAATGCCCGCTACGACGACGCGCTGAAGAGCGTCAAGGATGCTTTGGCCGAAGCCAAGAGCGCCAGCCATTATGGCAGCAACATAGCGGGCAGCGGTTTCAATCTCGAAATCGAGATCGTTCCCGCGCCGCATAACTATGTAGCTGGTGAAGACACGGCAGTCATTGAAGTCATTGAGGGCAAAAAAGCTTGGCCGCGGCAGAAACCGCCGTTTCCCGTAACC
>DATBEY010000303.1:0-2599 GCA_036558765.1 Binatia bacterium
CGCAAACTCGCCGCGGAAGCGGAACGACGCGGCTGCGATATGCTGGACGCGCCGGTTAGCGGCGGTGAAGCTGGAGCCACCGGCGCCACGCTCTCGATCATGATCGGCGGCAAGGCTTCCGCCGTCGAGCGCGCCATGCCGCTCTTCCAAACGCTCGGAAAGAACATAGTGCACGTCGGTGACGCCGGCGCGGGTCAGGTAACCAAGGCCGCCAATCAGATGGTCGTCGGCACAACCATCGCGATTGTCGCCGAAGCTTTAGTGCTGGCAAAAAAAGCCGGCGTAGATCCGGCCAAGGTGCGACAAGCGCTGCTCGGCGGCTTTGCCCAATCGAAAATTCTCGAAGCGCATGGGCAGAAAATGCTGGAGCGAAATTTCAACCCTGGATTTCGCATTCGCCTGCACGAGAAAGATATGAAAATCGCTCTTGCCACCGGTTCAGAATATGGCGTGCCGCTGATGGTTAGCGGCGTCGTCGCCCAGATGATGACCGCGATGAAAGGAATGGCCTTGGCCGAGCTGGATCACTCAGCCCTGGTGAAATTGATCGAGGAATTGGCGAAGCAGCAGTTGAGCTAGCGAATAAGTCAGCAATTCCTCGCCGTCACGGTTTCCAACCGATCTTGTTCAATTGCTGATCGGCTTCCAGTGCAAAGCTGAAGTCGTAGGCTCGCGCGTTTGGCAAAGTTTCGTTGCTGTTGGTGACTTGCCGCACAATATTGAGGTCGTTTTTCTGCGTCTCTTCGTCGACCGCGCCATTGCGGGTAAATGTGCCGATCAGGTCATCGTAAAGGCGCGAAGCTTGCTGCCGCGAGACTCCAGAAAACTTTAGTAGCGCTGCGACCGTGCCTTCTTTGTCCTGGCGAATGTAGCGCAGCGCCTTGAGGGTTGCGCGCACGAAGCCCGCCACCATTTTCGGATTGTCTTTGATCAACTTGTCGGTGGTGGCGAGGGTACCCCAGGAATTTTTCACCTCGTTGCCCATAAAGAACATCTCGTGCATGCCCTTATCGAGCGCGATGTAGCGCTGCTCGACACTAAGTACCGCCGCGTCGAAACCACCACCGAGCAGCGCTGGAAGCTGAGTGCCCGATTCAACAGCGATATAGGTTACGTCCTTATTGCCGTCGAGTCCGTGCTTGGTAAGAATTTGCTTCAGCATGAAGGTCGCAATTGCCGCAACGCCGGTGGTTGCGATCTTTTTGCCTTTGAGCTGCTTGGGACTGGTGATCTCCGGGCGGGTAACCAGCCATTGCAACACTCGATCGTTGGTCGCAACAACGACCTTGAGCGGCGTATTGCCGCGCGCGATACTGACCAGCGCGCTCGAGCCGGCGCCGGTGAAGTGCACATCGCCGCCAAGCATCGCCTGAATGCTCGTGGTCGGCGCGACAAAGATGACCCGCTCATCCACGCCCTCTTCCTTCATGTAACCTTTTTGTTGCGCAATTGGATAGATCACCATCTGAAAGCTTTTTGCCGGCACCGCCATATTGGCGATTTGCAGCGATTGAGCGCCAGCCAGCATCGGGAAAGCGAGGCCTACAGATCCAATGGCCACAAAAATCAACCGGAGGATGGTGTCCTGTAGAATCGATCTTGCTCGCTCCGTTTTCATTTGATTTCTTCCGATACTTGGGAGAGAGGACAAAACGGTGTGGATACTCTCTAGTTCAACGGATACAGCAACTTTGGATTCTCGAAAAAGATCTTGTCGGTCAGCGCTGGCGGAATGTCTTCCCGCGCGCGCATAGCGGCGACCAACTGGCGCTCCTCCGAAGGATCCTGATGGCCGTAATCCGAGCCGATGATCAAGTGATCCTCGCCCGTATATTCAGAAATATATTTGACGTCTTCATCCGCTTCGCAAGCAACGAAAATTCTATATGCGCTGAACATGTCCTTGTCCGAAGAAAACTTCCATTTCTCGCGGAACAACCGCTTGATAATATGCATCATGAACGGCACCCAACCCGCCGAAGCCTCGATAAAGCCGAATTTGAGCTTCGGAAACTGTTCCGGAATTTTGTTGTGGATCAAATCACGAAACGCAAACAGCGGCTGAACGCGACTATGGCCGAACGTGTGATTTCGTTCCACGTCGAAGAGGTTCAGAAATAACGGACAACCGGCTCCAGTGTGAATCAGAATCGGCAGATTCGTGTCACTGGCAGCCTGGTAGATAGGATTGAAATACGGGTTATCCAGCGTCCGTTGTCCCTCGATGCCGCGAAAGAAAACACCCACGGCGCCGTTGTCTTTGCCCCATTTGATTTCCTTGACCGACTCTTCGACCGAGTGGAGCGGCGGCACCACGACCCATCTCATGCGCCCGCTCGACTTTGCGCAGGCTTGGGCAAGAAATCGGTTGTACGCCCGCGCCAATGCGATATCGAGCACCGAATCTTCGGTGATATAAATCAGGAACAGAGTCGGAAAGATGACCTGCGTCGCCACTCCGAGCTTGTCCATGTCACGCAGTCTTCCCGGGATGTCGATCATCTCTCGATAGGCCAGGTGAATGTCACCGCGCGCCGATTCCAGCTTGGAGGCGGAAGGCGTGATCAAGCGAAAACTGCCCTTGCCATTGGGTTTTGGA
>DATBEY010000304.1:0-21561 GCA_036558765.1 Binatia bacterium
CCCCGCGCTGACAACATCACTCACAAGCAATTCTATTGGCCGGACACCAACGTTCTCATCACCCGTTTCTTGTCGCCGGACGGGGTTGGCGAAATCGCTGATTTCATGCCGGTCGACGAGCCCGCTTCCTGGCACGGTAAACACCAGTTGGTACGGCGTGTCAGCGTCGTCCGCGGATCACTGGCCTTTCAGATGATCTGTCAACCTGCGTTCAACTATGCCCGCGATGCGCATGGCGTCACTAGCTGCGACCAGGGTGTGGTTTTCCATTCACCCAATTTGACCCTCGCGCTCTCCACAAAGGTGCCGCTCAAGGTTCACGACACCGGAGAAGTTTCTGCCGAGTTGACGCTGCACGAGAATGAGACGGCAACGTTCCTGCTCCATCAAGTAGCGTCGGACGCCGGCTGCGGCCAGGGTTTGACCGACGCGGAAGCGCAGAGTTTGTTCGAGAGCACCGTGCGCTACTGGAGGCGCTGGATCTCGAAATGCACGTACATCGGACGTTGGCGCGAGACCGTCTATCGCTCCGCGCTGGTGCTCAAACTTTTAACCTATGAGCCTACGGGTGCCATCGTGGCGGCGCCGACCTGCAGCTTGCCTGAGAATATCGGCGGCGGCAGGAATTGGGATTACCGTTACACCTGGATTCGCGACGCCGCCTTTACACTTTATGCTTTTATGCGCATTGGTTTCACTCAGGAGGCGGCGCGTTTCATCGATTGGCTCGAAGCCCGAACCCATGAACTGGCACCCGACGGTTCATTGCACATCATGTATGGTATCGATGGTCGGCACGATTTGAGGGAACAGACTCTCGATCATCTCGAAGGCTATCGCGGCTCACGACCGGTGCGAATTGGCAACGGCGCCTACAACCAGCATCAGATCGATATTTACGGCGAGTTGCTCGATTCGATCTATCTTTATAACAAGTACGGCACGCCCATTTCTCATAAGCTCTGGAAAGAAGTCCGGCGCATGCTCGACTGGGTTTGCAAAAACTGGCAGAGCAAAGACTATGGCATCTGGGAAGTGCGCGGCGATCCGCAGCATTTTGTTTTTTCGAAGTTCATGTGTTGGGTGGCTCTGGACCGTGGGCTGCGTCTTGCGGAAAAGCGTTCCCTTCCCGCCGATCGTGACCGCTGGCTCAAACAGCGAGACGCGATTTATGAAGACATCTTGACTCACGGCTGGAGCAAAAAACGGCAGGCGTTTACGCAATACTACGGCAGCGAGAGCCTCGATGCCGCCAATCTGCTCATGCCTTTGGTGTTTTTCATGTCCCCTACGGATCCTTGGATGCTGCGCACCATCGATGCGATCAAGAGTCCCTTCGATCAGGGTGGATTGATGTCGAACAATCTGATCTATCGCTATCATCCAAAGACCGAGGTGGATGGCTTGGAATGGGATGAGGGAACTTTCAACATGTGCACGTTCTGGCTCGTGGAAGCGATGACGCGCGCGGGTCGCACCGACAAACGGCAACTGGAGCAAGCCCGATTGATTTTCGAAGGCATGCTTGGCTACGGCAGTCATCTGGGCTTGTACGGTGAAGAGACCGGCCCCTGCGGCGAGGCGTTGGGGAATTTTCCTCAAGCGCTGACGCACCTGGCGCTGATCAGCGCCGCGTTCAACTTGGATCGCGCTCTCGGCTCGAATGACCACGACTGGCCCGGACTTCCCGGAACCGGTAAAACTGAAACGAGCCGCGCGACAACAAAGGACACCTCAAAGTAATCGATTCACAGCGCGTCGCTCACTGAAACTTTACGATCGGGCTGTGCGGGACTTATCACGGCCATTCGAATGCAATAGTATGAATCTATACCGTCACTGCGAGGATAGTGGAGGACAACCAGGTGAATGAATCACTGGACGCGCTCTGCATCAATACCATCAGAATGTTGTCTGTGGATGCCGTTCAGAAGGCCAACTCCGGACATCCCGGAGCGCCCATGGGACTGGCGCCGGCGGCGTACACTCTGTGGACGCGCTTTCTCAAGCACAATCCGCGGAACCCTGACTGGTGGGATCGTGATCGTTTTGTCCTCTCGGCTGGCCACGGCTCCATGCTGCTTTACAGCATGCTTTTTCTGACGGGATACGACCTTCCCCTTGAACAGATTAAACAGTTTCGCCAGTGGGGCAGCCACACTCCGGGCCATCCTGAACGCGAGCTGACGCCTGGCGTGGAAACCACCACGGGTCCGCTCGGCCAGGGCTTTGGCAACGGCATCGGCATGGCGATCGCCGAAGCTCACTTGGCAGCGCGCTACAATCGGCCGGGATTCGAGATCGTCAATCACTTTACCTATGCCATCGTCAGCGATGGCGATCTGATGGAAGGTGTTGCCGCTGAAGCGGCGAGTCTCGCCGGCCATCTCAAATTGGGCAAATTGATCTACCTCTACGACAATAACCGGATTTCCCTTGCCGGCGCCGCCGATCTCAGCTTCACTGAAGATTGCGCCAAGCGCTTCGAGGCCTACGGCTGGCACACCCTCTCCCTGGAGGACGGCAACGACATCGACGCTATTCATGGCTCGATCCGCGCTGCGCGGGAGGAACAATCACGGCCGTCATTGATCCTGCTCCGCACCCACATCGGTTTCGGTTCGCCGGGAAAGCAGGACACCTTCGAAGCGCACGGCTCGCCTCTCGGCGAAGCTGAAGTGAAGCGTACGAAGGAGAAACTCGGCTGGCCGCTCGATCCTCCGTTCTACATTCCCCAAGAAGCCGCGGCGCACTTCCGCGCTGCTATCGACAGCGGTCAAAAAGCCGAAGCGAGCTGGCAAGAGCACTTGAGTTCGTATCGTGAAAAATTTCCCGATCTCGCTAAGGAATTCGAGCAAGTCATGCGCAGCGCCTTGCCGGCCGATTGTCAGGGCTCGATTCCCCACTTTCCCGCTGATACCAAGGGGCTTGCGACCCGCGCGGCGTCGGGGAAAATTATTGCCGGCCTCGCGACTGCGCTGCCCACGCTGATCGGCGGATCGGCGGACTTGAATCCTTCGACGTTCACGGTTCTACCCAAGCTGGGCGATTTTGAAAGCCCCGCACGAAAGTTTAGCGACAAGCAGGGTTCGGCGGGCGGGGAATGGAACTATGCCGGGCGAAATATTCATTTTGGCGTGCGTGAGCATGCGATGGGCGCGGCGATCAACGGGATGGCGGCGCATGGCGGTCTGATTCCGTTCGGCTCAACGTTTCTTATCTTCTCCGACTACATGCGCCCGTCGATCCGTCTGGCGGCGCTGATGCAGCTCGGCGTGATCTATGTTTTCACGCACGACAGCATCGGTGTGGGCGAGGACGGGCCGACTCACCAACCCGTGGAGCAATTGGCGGCCCTTCGCGCCATTCCGCGTCTGATCGTGATTCGCCCCGGCGACGCCAACGAGACCTCAGTCGCCTGGCAGATTGCGATCGACACCCGCTCAAGTCCCGTGGCCTTGGTCTTGAGCCGCCAGAACGTACCGACGCTCGACCGTAGCCAGTATGCCGCCGCGGACGGGTTGCGCCACGGCGCCTATGTGTTGGCCGAAGCGGCGAGCGGAAAACCCGATCTCGTGTTAATCGGCACCGGTTCGGAGCTGTCCCTAGTGGTTGCGGCACGAGAAAGGCTCGCACAGCAGAGCATTCACGCACGTGTCGTTTCGATGCCGAGTTGGGAGTTATTCGATCAACAACCAAAGGATTATCGCGAAACTATCTTTCCAAAATCGGTGCCGGCACGGCTCGCCGTAGAAGCAGCTCTACCTATGGGATGGCATCGTTACGTGGGCGATGATGGCGATGTTATCGGCATCGAAAGATTTGGCGCCTCGGCACCAGGAAGCGTGGTCATGGAAAAGCTCGGCTTCACGGTTGATCACGTGGTCGAGCGCGCTACAGCACTGCTGGGAAAGTAGCCATGCGCATTGTTGTCGGTGCGGATCATGCCGGCTTCGAATTGAAACAGAAAATGGTCGGCTATTTGCGTCAACTTGGACATGACGTCATCGATAAAGGCACGGATAGCGACCGGCCGGTGGATTATCCGGATTTTGCCGAAGTCGTCGGCAAAGCAATTATCCAAGGCGAAGCCCAGCGCGCACTGCTCATCTGCGGCAGCGGGGTAGGCGCTTCGGTGGCGGCCAACAAAATTCCCGGCATCCGGGCGAGCGTCTGTCACGATACGTATTCGGCCCGCCAGGGCGTCGAACATGATGATATGAACATCCTGGTGCTCGGCGCGCGCGTGATCGGCGTCGAACTGGCGCGCGAACTGGTAAACAATTTTTTAGCGGGAAAATATAGCTCAGAAGAGCGCCACCGGCGCCGTGTAGCAAAAATCACAGCTTTGGAGCAGCGCTACAGCAAAAACATCTGATTCGAGAGCAGAGTCGCCACAGACAGAAATTGCGCTGCGATGTCATTCTGAACCCTTCGGCAAGGCTCAGGGTAAACTCCGTGAACAATCTCGCCCGAGGGTTTCGCTAGATAACGCGAGGTCCTCCGGCCTTGGCTCAGGGTGACAGGGCGACGCGACCTCTTGAGGGAGAAATAAAATGAACCCTTTAAAAGAATTGACAGAACAAGGACAGTCGATCTGGCTGGATTATATTCGGCGCGATCTAATCCGGAGCGGCGAGCTGAAACGCTTGGTGCAGGAAGACGGGTTACGCGGAATCACCAGCAATCCAACGATTTTTGACAAAGCGATGTCCGGCAGCACGGATTATGATATGGCGCTCCGGGCATTACTCGCCGATAATCTGCACGCCCCGGTGGGAGAACTCTACGAACGGCTGGCGATCGAAGACATTCAGATGGCCGCAGACGTTTTGCGCGCGGTTTACGACGAGACTCACGGGGATGATGGCTACGTGAGCCTGGAAGTTTCGCCCCACCTCGCCCATGACACCGAACGCACGATCAAGGAAGCGCAGCGGTTAAGGAGCGCTGTCGACCGTCCCAATGTGATGATCAAGGTACCCGCGACTCCCGCCGGGATTCCCGCGATCGAAGAGCTAATTGCAACGGGCATTAACGTCAATGTTACGTTGATGTTTTCCATGGGCCACTACGAGGCCGTTGCGCGCGCTTACATCAAGGGCTTGGAGCGCTCCGGCAATCCCGGGCAAGTGGCTTCGGTGGCATCGTTCTTCGTCAGCCGAGTCGATACCATGGTGGACAAGGCGCTGGAGGCAAGCGGCAACCCCGAGGCCAAAGCACTCGCGGGAAAAATCGCCATCGCGAACTCGAAGTTGGTTTATCGGCGCTTTATGGAAATTTTCCACGGCGAGGGCTTTGCAACGCTGCGCCAGCGCGGCGCGCGTGTGCAGCGCCCGCTCTGGGCGAGCACGAGCACAAAAAATCCCGCCTACTCGGATATTCTTTACGTTGAAAATTTGATCGGTGCCGAAACGGTCAATACTATGCCTCCAGAAACCATCGACGCATTTCGCGATCATGGCAAGGTTCCCGGCGCGACCGTGAAGCAAGATTTGGAGAAAGCCAAAACCGAAATCGCGCGTCTGAGCGAATTTGGCATCGACTTCAATGCCATTACCGAAAAGCTGCAGGAAGACGGCGTTAAGGCATTCGCCGCATCATTCGACCAGCTGATCGCCGGTCTGGAAAAGAAGCGCCACGCGATGATCGGTGCCGAATTAGACCGGCTCGAGCTTCACCTTGGCACATATCAGAAACGGATCGATCGGCGCATCACCCAGTGGCAAAAGGCGGGAATCGTAAGCCGGATCTGGAAAAAGGATTACACCGTTTGGTCCAGGACTCCACAGCCCGAATTGACCGACCGTTTAGGCTGGCTCGGTCTGCCTGAAACGATGGCCGAACAGTGTGACAAGCTTTCGGCTTTGGCCGATCGGGCTAAAGCCGACAACATAAAAGATGCCGTGCTCCTCGGCATGGGCGGTTCGAGCCTGGCGCCCGAAGTCTTTCAGCAGACCTTCGGGAACGCCGCGGGATATCCTCGGCTTCACGTGCTCGACAGCACCCATCCGGCTGCCATTAAGGATCTCGAGTCACGGGTCGATTTGGCGCACACGTTGTTTATCGTCTCGAGCAAGTCGGGGACGACCACGGAAACGAATTCGTTCTTCTATTATTTCTGGGACAGGCTTAAGCAGATCGAAGGAGAGCCGGGCTCTCATTTCGTGGCGATAACCGATCCGGGAACTCCGTTGCAGAAGCTTGCGACCGAGAGGCGCTTCCGAGCGATTTTTAACGCGCCGGAGGAGGTCGGCGGACGCTACTCGGCGCTGACCGTATTTGGCTTGGTGGCGGCGGCCTTGATCGGCGTCGATGTCAAAGAAGTTTTGGCGCGCGCACGGCGGATGAGCGCTGCTTGCTCGGCGACGACTGCTGAAAACCTGCATCCGGCGGTGCTGCTTGGCGCGGCCCTGGGAGAGCTGGCCCTGGCAAAGCGGGACAAAGTGACTTTTCTCTGTTCTCCTTCGCTCATCGCTTTTCCCTCCTGGATTGAGCAATTGATCGCCGAAAGCACGGGCAAGGACCGGAAAGGCATTATCCCCGTGGCTAACGAAAGTTTGACAGCGCCGGAAACCTATGGCGCCGATCGATTTTTTGTTTATCTGCGCTTGGACGGTGATGAAAACCATTCCCTCGATCGGCAAACCGCAGCCCTCGAAGCCAATGGCCATCCCCTGGCGCGCATCGAGCTCAAGGACAAATACGATCTCGGCCAGGAATTTTTCCGCTGGGAATTTGCCGTCGCCGCGGCCGGCGCCGCAATCGGCATTCACCCGTTCAATCAACCGGATGTTCAGCTGGCCAAAGATTTGGCGAAACAGGCGATGAGTGAGCCCGGCGGCAAGAGCGCCACCAAGCAAAAAGAAACCGTTTCGGTTTTGGATCCTGATCGCCTGCGCAAAGCCGTCGCGTCATGGCTTGCCAAGCAAAAACCGCGCGATTATGTGGCCGTGCAGGCTTATCTCAATCCTTCGGCCGACAATGCGGCCAAGCTTCAGGCGCTGCGCGCGGCGATCGAAGAGCGCCTGGGTCTCGCCACGACCTTCGGTTTTGGACCGCGTTTTCTCCATTCCACGGGCCAGCTTCATAAGGGCGGACCGAACTCTGTACTGGTCTTACAGATCATCGATCAGCCAATCGACAACTTGTCCGTGCCGGAAACTAATTATACATTCGACGCCCTGATTCAGGCTCAAGCATTGGGCGACTTCACGGCACTCAAACAAAGACGCCGACGCATACTCAGGGTCGACCTGGGCAGCGATGATGCCGCAGGTCTGCCCGTTTTGGCTGAGGCACTGCAAACTAGTTAACTTTCCCGGGAGGAGAGCGCTATGGAACTCGGAATCATCGGCCTTGGACGGATGGGTGCCAATATGACCGAGCGACTCGTGCTCGGTGGCCATCGGATGATCAGCTTTGACCGAAACCCCGAGGCCATCCAAAGAGTAGTCGACAAAGGCGCGCTGGGCGCCCGCTCGCTGGCCGACTTTGTCAGGCAACTGTCGCTGCCACGGGCGATTTGGCTGATGGTGCCGTCCGGAGATCCCGTCGATCAGACCATTGAACAATTGTTACCGAACCTTTCCCAAGGGGACGTTCTGATTGACGGCGGCAATTCCAAATACAAAGACTCCATCCGCAGAGCGGAAAAACTCAAGCCGCACGGCATCCATTTTGTTGACGCAGGCACCAGTGGCGGCATCTGGGGATTGCAAAACGGTTATTGCCTGATGGTCGGCGGTGAAAACGCCGTCGTCGAGCATCTCGAACCGATCTTCAAAACCCTGGCACCTCCCGATGGCTATTTACATGTCGGGCCGGTGGGTGCGGGACATTTCGTCAAAATGATTCACAACGGCATCGAGTACGGCATGCTGCAAGCCTATGGGGAAGGGTTCGAGCTACTCAAAGCCTCGCAGTTCAAGCTGGATTTGGGCAAGATCTCGCATCTCTGGAACCAGGGCAGTGTCGTGCGATCCTGGCTGTTGGAACTCGCCGAGAACGCCTTCAAGCAGGATCCCGAGCTGGCTTCGATCCGGGGCTACGTCGACGACTCGGGCGAAGGACGTTGGACGGTTGAAGAAGCGATCGAAAGAAGCGTCCCCGCGCCGGTGCTGATGCTCTCGCTCTTCGCCCGTTTTGCATCACGCCAGGAAGATTCTTTTTCTGCCAAAGTCATCGCCGCGTTGCGCAATGAATTTGGCGGTCATGCGCTAAAGCGAGGCTAGCGTTATGGGTCCCGATCCGCACGACTATATTTCGAATCTTGGCGATGGTGCCGGACCGGCGAAAAAGCCGCATGCTTGCGTGCTGGTGATTTTCGGCGCGTCCGGTGATCTTACTAAACGAAAGCTCATCCCAGCGCTCTACAATCTCGCGCTCGAAAACCGCTTGCCCGAGCGCTTCGCCGTGGTGGGTTACGCTCGTAGCGAAATGGGCGATGATGTGTTTCGGCAAAAAATGCGCGACGCTGTCAAAGAATTTTCCCGCACCGGTCTCCAAAACGAATCCGTTTGGCAGCAGTTTGCTGCAACCCTTTATTACGTTCGTGGTGGCTATGAACAAAACGACGGCTTTCAGAGACTGAAGGAGTTTGTCGATGGTTTCGACCGCGGCAGCCGGGTATTGCCCGCCCGGGTCTTTTACTTGGCGACGCCGCCGGACGCCTACGAGCAATTGATTCAGTGCATTGCCCAAACGGGCTTGGCTTGCAAGGAGAGCGACGGCGAGCAGCGCGCACGAGTCGTCATCGAAAAGCCCTTCGGTACCGACCTCCAGACCGCGCGCGAGCTCAATCACCGGATCCACGAGGTCTTGGACGAGCGGCAAATCTACCGCATCGATCATTATCTCGGCAAGGAAACCGTACAGAACATCATGGTGTTTCGTTTCGCCAACGCGGTCTTCGAGCCGATCTGGAACCGGCGCTACGTCGATCATGTGCAGATCACCGCGGCGGAGACGGTCGGCGTGGAGAATCGCGGCGGCTATTACGAACAAGCCGGCGTGGTGCGCGATATGTTTCAAAACCATTTGCTGCAACTACTCTGCATGACGGCAATGGAGCCGCCGGTCGGTCTTGATGCCGATTCGGTCCGCGATGAGAAAGGGAAGTTGCTCAAGTCGGTTCGTCCAGTGGCATCCGAGGAAGTCGCCGCCGCCGCCGTGCGCGGCCAGTACGGTCCCGGCAGAATGGATGGTCAGAAGGTCCCCGGTTATCGTGAGGAGCCCAGTGTTGCGAAGAATTCGATCACCCCGACCTACGCGGCGATACGTTTTTTTATCGATAACTGGCGTTGGGAGGGCGTCCCTTTTTACCTGCGCTCCGGCAAGCACCTGCCCAAGCGCGTGACCGAAGTCGCCATCGAGTTCAAGCGTCCGCCACTGCTGCTCTTCAAGTCTCACGCAGTGGAAAATCTCAATCCCAACGTGTTGGTGATGCGCATTCAACCCGATGAGGGCGTGTCGTTGACTTTCGAGGTCAAGCCGCCCGGGCACGACATGGAGATTCGCCCGTTGAGCCTCGATTTTAATTATGAAGAAGCTTTCGGCAACAGCCCGCCGGAAGCGTATGAAACCCTCTTAGAAGACTGCATCGAAGGTGATTCGACCTTGTTCACGCGTCACGATTGGGTAGAACTCGCTTGGTCCCTCGTGGATCCGATTATTCAGGTCTGGAATCTCAGTCGGCCGAGAAATTTTCCAAATTATGAAGCGGGTTCCTGGGGTCCCAAAGAGGCCGACGATTTCATGGCGCGAGAAGGCCGTCGCTGGCGCAAGCCGTGACGACTATTCGAACAAAAACTGTCACAAAGCGGCGCCGAAGTTAGCCGTACAAGCGTCGAATGAGTAAGATCGGGATGCGCCACAGAGAACACGAAAATCACGCAGCTTTGTTGGATTCTTTGGAAACAGTCTCAGAGAAAACACTTCGTATGCTTCGCGGTGAAATATAAGCAATGCCTCGTAATCTCGTTCTCGCCGGCGATATCGGCGGCACAAAAACCAGCCTTGCGCTATTTTCCATTAATGGCGACAAGCTTCGCATCGAAGCCGAGCACAATTTTTTGAGCAAAAAATATTCCGGTCTCTCACCGATCCTCGATGAGTTTCGCGTTCGCAACAATGAGAGCATCGACGCGGCGTGCTTCGGCGTCGCCGGGCCGGTCGTCGATGGACACGTCAAAACGACCAACCTTCCCTGGATCATCGATAGCCAGGCACTTCGCGCGGCACTCAAAACCGAGACGGTTTATTTGCTCAACGATTTGGAAGCGACAGCCTATGGCGTCTTCACTCTGGAGAACGAAGAATTTCATGCTCTCAATGAAGGCACCATGCACTACACCGGCAATAAAGCGTTAATCGCCGCCGGTACCGGGTTGGGACAAGCGATTCTCTACGACAACGGCAGGCATTTTCACGCGCTCCCGTCCGAAGGCGGTCACGCCGATTTTGCTCCGCGCAACGAGTTGGAAATCGAGTTGCTGCGTTATTTGCTGAAACGCTTTACTCATGTGAGTTACGAAAGAGTTTTGTCCGGTCCCGGACTGGTCAATATTTACCGCTTTCTCAAAGAGGGTCGTGGTATGGCAGAACCGCCGTTGCTGGCGGAACGTTTCGCCGCCGGCGATGATCCTGCCGCCGTCATAGCCACGGCGGCCCTCGCCAAGGAAGCTGAGATTTGCTGCGCAGCGCTCGATTTGTTCGTCTCGATATACGGCGCGGAAGCCGGCAATATGGCGCTACGTTTCAAGTCTGTGCGCGGACTTTATGTTGGCGGCGGCATTGCGCCCAAGATTCTCGACAAGCTCAAGGACGGCACATTCATGCGTTCGTTCATCGACAAGGGCCGCTATACCGAGTTTCTCGCCGCGATGTCGGTCCAAGTCGTATTGAATCCACAAGCCGGCTTGCGCGGCGCCGCTTACTACGCCGCCGTGGTTTCCGGTGACTGAGCCTACTGTCATAATTTGCCGCGACGCTAACGACCTGGCACGGCAGGCCGCAGCGCAATTCGTTTCGCTCGCCGCCGCAGCGATCCAATCCCGCGGTCGTTTCACCGTGGCGCTCTCCGGCGGCTCGACCCCGAAAACACTCTATTCGCTTCTCGCCACGCCGGAGTTTCGCGCGAGAATTGTCTGGAATCGCGTGCATCTCTTTTGGGGCGACGAGCGCTGTGTGCCGCCGGACCATCCGGAGAGCAATTACCGGATGGTTCACGAGGCGCTGCTCAGCAAAATCGAAATTCCGCCAGAGAACGTTCACCGTATGGCCGGCGAGAAAGACCCCGACAGCGCGGCGGCGGACTACGAACAGGAGCTGCGCGATTTTTTCCGAACCACAGATCCCGCGTCTGGTTTCGATCTGGTCCTTCTCGGTCTCGGCGAAGACGGCCACACCGCATCGCTCTTCCCCGGCAGCACCGCGCTCAAGGAAATCACTCGCCGGGTCGCCACGGCCTACGTCGAGCCCTTGCACATGCATCGCCTGACTTTGACCCTGCCGGTCATCAACGCCGCTGCGCAGGTGAGCTTCTTAATTGCCGGCGCAAGTAAATCGGCCATCGTCAAAGCGCTCCTCGGCAAAGACTCGAATCCCGCCCGATATCCAGCCGGTCTGGTTCGCCCGGTCAGTGGCGAGCTTACCTGGTTTGTCACGCAAGACGCCGCAACAGGATTGACATCTCTGGGTCCTGGTTTAAGGAGCCTGCCATGAGCGGTTACAATTACGCGGGTTGCGGACAGTGCGATGTCGGCGCTGCGCCCTTACACCGCAGCATGATTTGATGACGCACTGCACTACGGCCGAGAATTTTGCGCGCGCACCACGCCGGCCTTTTCGAGCGCGCCGATCTCGTTCTCGCTATAGCCGATGCTTTTGAGCACTTCGACCGTGTGTTCGCCGAGCACGGGCGCAAAGCGGCGAAAGGTCGGCGGCGTGTCGGACAAATGGAAGGGCGATGCCAGTTGCCGTACCTTTCCTTCCACCGGGTGATCCAGCTCCAGCACCATACCGCGTTCCCTGGCGTACGGGCCATCGAGCACTTCGTCGAACTCGAGCATCGGCACCACTGAAATTTCCTTGGGTATGATCGCGAGCCATTCGTCGCGCGTCTTGCTCAGCATGTGCGCTTTGACTTTGCGAATCATTTGCGCGTTCCCTGCTGGAGCCGTGTCGCGCATTTCCGGCAACCCGACGGCGTCGCAGAACGGCGCCCAGAAATGCGCCTGCGCGAATGCCGCGTTGCTCAAGTACTTGCCGTCTTTGCATTTCAGATTGCCGATGCTTGGGAAGCCGCGTTGGCGCACTTTCTTGTTGCGGAAGTAGTCGGGGACGTTGGCGTTCACGAACGCCGTGCCGCCTTCCACAAGAGCAATGTCGACCTGCTGTCCGCGCTCGGTTTGCTCACGAGCAAAAAGCGCCGATTGAATCGCGATCACGGCCAACGCCGCTGAATAGGCGTCCACGGGCTGGCAGAGCATATCCGCCGGCTCACCGTGCTGCCCGGTCATGAGCGCGCTCACTCCGGACATCCCCTGCGCATTGCGCTCGTTGCCCGGCCATTCCGTAAAACTGTTGCCGAAGCCGTAGCCGCTGATCGTCGCATAAATCAAGCGTGGATTGATCTGGCTCAAGGTCTCGTAGTCGGCGCCGAGGCGCTTGTAAACGCCGAGACGAAACGAACCGAAAAAAACATCCGCGTCTTTGACGAGCCGATGAAAGATCGCCTGGCCCTCGAGCTTCTGCAGATTGATGGCAACGCTCCGCTTGTTCCGGTGCGTATGATCCCAGGCATTCGCCCGCAGCTCTTTTTCGCGCGCTTCCGGATTGGCAGTGAAATTTTCTCTCGACCGGCGCGCCGCCTGCTGATTGCGGTAGGCGCTCCGATCCGCGACGTCTTCGATCTTGAGCACATCCATCCCGAGATCGGCCAGCATCCATGTCGCCATCGGGCCGGGCACCAACCGGGTCAGATCGAGCATGCGAAAACGTTCCAAAGGCAGCGTCACTTCATGGCTCCTTTCTTTCATTCATGGATACCACAGCGCACCGTCCCGGTGCACGAAAAAATGGAAAATTTCATAGATTCCACCTCGCCATCAACCTGGCGAATTTGCGCAATTGAGCAAACATGACAAATGAGCGCCGATAGAAAGAACGACGCTTAAACTTTTCATGAGTGACGCCGGTGAGTTCCTCGCATCCGGCGATTGACGCTTCAGGAGGTAAAATGTTGAGGGCGCTATCCCTATCGGCGCTTGTTCTACTCTGCAGCGCAGCGAGCCCTCTCGCGCAGGAGCGGCATATCGCTACCTATGGCGGGGCAGCGGGAGTCTCGGGCCGCACGAAGGTCATATCCGCGCCCGCGGCATCGACAAGGACGTCACGACCTGGGTTGCCATCCGTCCAACCTCTGAGCGCTGCATAGGAGTTAATAGACTTAGGCGATTCTGAAACCATGCAGGGCTGCACTCATCCGATCCGTTGCAGCTCTATGCGGTTCGTTAATTCGGCGGGCGAAGCCATCGCCAACGAGAGCGGCACCATTAAAGCGCCTATAACAACAAGCCCCCATATAGCGACGGAGTAGTTGCCGTTCAGGTCGAATATCACACCCATGACCATAGGGCCCACGACTCCTGCCGCTATGGAGCCGCCCTGCAGCAGACCCAAAACTCCTCCAATGGCTCGGGTGCCGAACATAATGGCTCCCACAGCGCCACGCATGGGAACAAGGCAACCGAGGCTGATGCCGAACAACAGCGAAAACGGCACCGTGGCCCAAAGCGATTTGACCGTCATCACCTGAAGATAAAGGAGTGAAAACCCCATGGTTGCGGCGACAACCGCCAAAACGTAGCGATAATCGATTCTGTCGAGCAGATAGCCACCACCGATGCGCCCGATGCCGCTCGTGACGTAGACCATCGCCATCACCGCCGCCGCCCAAGCCGCAGTAAGTCCGACGTCTTGCTCGAAGTACGGAATCATGTGCACCTGAATTGCCGAGTTGATGGTAAACGTTCCAGACAAATAGCCTGCGAAGAGCCAGAAATCTTTGGTGCGGAGCACCGCACGGAGCGTGAGCCCGGCGTCCGCTCGCCGCGGTCCTGGACTTATGGCAGGTCCGATCGCGGTGCTCTCTTGCGGGAAGTCACCATCGGGCCGCAAGCCATAGGGCTCCGGCCGGTCTCGCACCAGCATGCTGAGCAAAGTGATCCCGATCAAAACAATTGCACCGTAGGCAAAGAGCACAACGCGCCAGCCGCACGCCTCCTCAACCTGAGTGTTTAGGATGACGAGGGGCGTCCCGAAGATAGGGCCCATCACGGCAACTCCGATGGCAAGGCCGCGATTACGACGAAACCACCGCGAGATGATAACGGGCCAGGTGACCGCGTGACTGACACCCGATGCGCCGAGACAGATGACGGCGAAGGAAAGAAAAAAAGTGACGATCCCCGTGGTGAAGCCGAGACCGATGAAACCCGCACCCGAGATAACAGCGCTCCAGAAAATCAATTTACGCGCGCTGAAGCGATCTAGCAGAAGACCGACAGTGGGACTGACGACGGCAGATTGCAACTGCCGCAGCGACATCGCCGCCGAGATCACCCAGCGGTCCCAGCCAAAGGTGTGTTCTATCGGAATGATGAGAACGCCGAACCCCTGAAAAAAGGCCGCTGAGAAGAGCGTGTTCGCCAAGACACTCGCAGCAACCAAATACCAGCCAAAAAAAATCCGGCGCCTCCCTGACTCGTCGGTCGCATAGAGATCAACCACTCGGTCTCCCTGCGCGGGTTGGCCGGAGCTTAGCGCTCGTCATCTCGGCTCCGTTGAGCGCGGGGAATGAGCTTTTTTGCCGGAACACTTTGAACGAAGCTTCCTTCGATCGCAGTCCGTGGCGGCTCCACGTGCGATTTTCGTTCGTCCGCTGCCTCGCTGAAGTCCGCCGAGTTATTTGATCTTCGCCAGCTCGCGGCGAATCTGTTCGTTGGACGGCCGCTTTTTGTAATCGGTCTCGATATCCTTCCAACGCACCACGCCCTTGGGATCGACGATGAACGTCGAAGGATGCGGCCAGCCGCGTCCGTCCGGATTGAAGACTCCATAACGATTGATCACCCTGTGATCCTTGTCTTCGAGCAGAGGAAAATCGAACTCTCCGTCAAATCGCTTGCTCAGCATCTCGCCAAATTTTTTCGACTCCGGGTGCGTGTCCACGCTCACCGCGAGGATTTGAGTTTTCTCCTTCTGCGGTTTTGTTAAAAGGCTCTTCAGCTTCCCGAGCTGTTCTACGCAGAACGGTCACCAATAGCCGCGGTAAAAAACCAAAACGACGGTCTTCTTACCGCGGAAATCCGATAATGTGATGACGTTGCCATCGGCATTTTCTAAGGAAAAATCCGGCGCCGGCTGGCCGACCTTGATCCGATTCAAATCAGTCGGAGCGAGGTCGGGGCCGTCTTTCGGTCCCAATTGAGCCAGAACGGTCGTGCTGCCGAGGCCAATGGCCAGAGCAGCAGCCAAAAAAAACTGCGTTCGCATCAAATCACTCCTGTCTTGGATTTAATCTACGCCCCGGGTGCCGGTCATGGTTAAGCGATCCTCGTTAGACTGTGGCGCTTTGACGTAGCGCCGAAATCGGCGCTGCGCGAGCGCGCGAAACCACCCCGGCATCAGGCGTGCCACGAAGCATATCAGCGCCAGTGAGCGCGGCATGACGACTTCGAATTTGTCGCTCTCGATCGCCTTGATTACTTCTCGGCAAACCGCATCGGTGGTTACAACCATGGCCGGTGGTGCTTTAGGTTCGCTGTCGCAAAAATCGCGATTGAAATCTGTATGCACCGGACCCGGACAGATCACCGAAACTTTGATCCCCAGCGGCTTGAGCTCGTGGTAGAGGCTTTCCGACCAGCCGTTGAGCGCAAACTTTGAGCCGCAGTAGGCGGCCATGTTCAAGGTGCCGATTTTGCCCGCGCCGGAAGAAATATTGACGATGTGGCCGATTCTCCTGGCGATCATCGACGGCAGCGCTTCATGGGTGCAGTAAACCGCGCCGAGATAATTGGTCCGCATCAATTGTTCCACGGTTTCGAGGGAAGTCTCGATGAACGGCTTGCGCATGCCGATTCCGGCATTATTCACCAGAATATCGATCTGTCCGTAGTCCGCGAGAATTTTTTTCACCATGCCGCGTACTTGTTCGGCATCGCTGACGTCACAGCCGATCATCGTCGAGCGCGGGCTGGTGCGCCGCACTTCCTTTAACGCTTCTTTCAGTTTTAGAATCGAGCGGCCGCAGCCGACGATAATGGCGCCGCGCGCGGCGAATTCCACGGCCAACTGCCGGCCAATCCCACTCGAGGCTCCCGTGATGACAATGACTCGATTTAGAAAATTCATCGACAAATTCGCCCCGCGCAGTTTTCCTGATTAACTCTCAGAGTGGCTTTACAAGCCGACGCATGGCCCGGCTGCAGAAGTCGGCGAGTCCAGGCAGCGCCGATAAAACCGGTTTGCGCCCGTCCCCACCAATTTCATAGATTCATCTTCGCGCCACCGCAGCTTACCCGAATGTAACCCGAATGATATGCTCAAGAATGAAACTATTTCCCCTTTGAAGAGTCAAGATGAAGTCGCAAAACAACGGAACAGTAAGAAAACGGGTGGTCGTCACCGGCATGGGCGCGGTCGCTCCAAACGGCATTGGCATCGACGCGTATGGTGCAGCGCTGCGCGACGGCCTGAGCGGCGTTGACAAAATCGCATTGTTCGATGCTGAGGGGCTGGACTGCCAGGTGGCGGCGGAAATCAAAAATTTTGCCGCCGAGAGAATTCTTCAGCAGCAGGACGCAAGGCGTGTCGGACGAGCTGTGCCTTTGTTGCTTGCTGCAGCGCGGGAAGCTTTACAGGGCGCGGGCATTTGCTCCCATTCTCTGACTCGAGAAGAAAAACAATCCTGGGGAGTGGTGATCGGGAGCGGCGGCGGCGCACCCGATTTTACCGAGGAACAATACCGCCGTTATTTCTCCGATCAGTTGCGCCGCGTAAGCGCGTACAATGTTTCCAGCTCGACTCCGGGGGGTCTCTCGAGCGAACTCTCACTGAGCTGCGATTTTCGTGGTCCCAGCCATCTGATTTCCACCGGCTGCACCAGTTCGACCGACGCCTTGGGTTACGCGTTCAATATGATTCGCTTCGGGCTTGCCGAGCACCTGGTGAGCGGCGGCGTGGATGCGACCATCACGCCCGGAGTCATGCAAGGTTTTTGCGTGATGCGCGCGGTGTCCGCTTCCCGCAATGACGAGCCGCAGCGCGCCTCGCGGCCGTTCGATCGCACGCGCGATGGTTTTGTCCTCGGCGAAGGCGCCTGGATCTTGGTCCTGGAAGAGCGCGATCGCGCCCTCGCCCGCGGCGCGGCGGTCCAGGCGGAAATTTTGGGTTATGCCTCGACGTGCGACGCTTATCATCGAGTTCGGCTCAATCCGAATGGCGAAGAACCGGCACGCGCCATGAGCCTGGCCATCGAGGATGCCGAGGTCGCCAAGGACGAGATCGGCTACATCGCTCTGCACGGAACGTCCACGTTGCTCAATGACCGGACCGAGACCGTGGCGGCAAAAAACTGCTTCGGTGCGCGTGCTTATGACATTCCAATGAGCTCGATCAAATCGATGATCGGCCATCCTCAGGGCGCCTCAGGCGCCGCCGGGGTTGTGGCGGCGATTATTGCCATGAACCACGGCTTCCTGCCGCCGACCATCAACTATATCGAAGCGGATCCCGAGTGCGATTTGAATTATATTCCCAACCGCTCGATCCAACGCCAACCCGATTTGTCTCTCTGTAACTGTATCGGCTTTGGCTCTAAGAATTCGGCTTTGGTGGTCGCGCGCGGGGATGCGATATGAGGCGCAGCGCCGAACCGGAAATGATGGATTTACCCGATCAACCGCGGAAGTTGTTAACGGAGGATCTGCGCAATTTGCGGCTGATCAATCGCTTTTTCGGTTGCCATCGTAGCGTGCTGCGCGGCCTGGCGCGGCTGGTCTCGGCCAACGAATTGCAAACTTTCAGCCTGCTCGACGTTGGCACGGGTAGCGCTGACATCCCCGAGGTCATCGTTCGCTGGGCACGGCGTCACCATGTGACAGCGCGCATAGCCGCGCTCGAGCGCGACCCGGTGAGTATCGAGGAAGCGGCCGAACAAACGCTCAAGTTACCTGAGATCACGGTGATTCGTGGCGATGGCATTGCGCCGCCATTCAATGCCGGTTCCTTCGATTTTGTGTTGGCTTCGCAGTTGCTGCACCATTTTTCCGACTCTCAGATCATCGCTGCGCTCCGGACGTGGGCGCGGCTGGCGCGCTGCGCGATCATCGTGAACGATTTGGTCCGACATCCCCTCGCCTATCATGGCATTCGCTTGGTCACCAAAACCTTTACCCGAAACGAGATGACGCGGACGGACGCACCCCGTTCGGTGCAGCGCGCCTGCACAATTTCCGAATGGCGCGAGCTGTTTCGCCGCGCCAACATCGGAAAATTTTCCGTCCAACGGACCCTTCCATTCCGAGTGCTCGCAGTGATCTCGATCAGCGGCTAAATGAAGCTTTTTGACGCCGTCATTGTCGGTGCCGGTCCATCCGGAAGCGCAACTGCAATTGGCCTCGCCCGCAGAGGCTACGAGGTTGTATTAATCGACAAGCAAAACTTTCCTCGGGAGAAGCTCTGTGGCGATTTCATCAACCCGATCAACTGGGGTATCTTTGCCGATCTCGGCGTGGCGGATCGAGTGCTCGCTACGCCGCACGGCGAAGTGACGGGATTTCGCATCACCAACTACTCGGGACGCGATGCTGAGGCCTGCTTCAGATCACGCGAACTCGAGCCATCCATCGGTCTTGGTTTGCGGCGCGCGGCCCTCGACCAGTTGCTCGTCGAAAGAGCGGCCGAGGTGGGCGCGGTTACACACCTAGGCTGCCGGATCGAAAAACTTTCCAGAATCGCGCACGGCTGGAACGTCAAGATCAAAGAGGAAAACTGGCAAACAAAAGTTTTGATTGGTGCCGACGGGCGCAACTCATGGGTCGCGCAACAGCTCGGTCTCAATCGCAGCGCTGCCATCCAGGGACGCTCAGTCGGTTTTCAAAGCCGTTTGCGCTGCGCAGCTATGGATCGTCGGCAAATCCAGATCCATCTCTTTCCCGGCGGCTATGCCGGTGTCGTCGGATTGGGTGACGGCACGATCACCCTGGCGATGGCGATCGATAAACGCCGGTTGGGCCGGGAACGTGGTGCCGATTTCGTTTTTAACGCGTTGGCGCAAAATACCTACCTCAAAGAGATCATCGAGCGCAGCAATGGTGCTGCACAGCTTAGCTCTGTTTATCCGGTCTATTTTCCAAAGCGCCGCTCCGTTACCGATCATGCGCTGCTGGTGGGCGACGCGGCGCGGGTCTCTGAGCCGGTCACCGGCGAAGGGATTTACTTCGCGATGCACAGCGGCTTACTCGCAGCAGAAACGATTGATCTTGCTCTCAGGCAGAAAAGTCTCGGCGCCAATGGTTTGGCCGGTTACGAGCGCGCTTGCCGCCGCGCTTTCCGCTCGCGCTTGGCGTTGAATTCCGTCCTTCGTTTTGCCGTCTATCGGCCAGCTTTGGTCGATGCGCTCATTCGGCTGTCGGCGAAAAACGCGCGCTTGCTCGATGCGCTGGTCGACGCGGTTTGCGTGCCGTAGTTGCTGCGGGCCTTACCTACTCGTTATCAGTAAGTATAGGTTGTCATTACGCCAGAACTGAATAAAATGGCGCCAGTTTCGCTGAGGACTATGTAAGGATGACCGCGGAATTTACTGCCGAAGAGGAAAATCGACTCCGTCCTTTTTTTACCAATCTTGATCGCTCGGTATTCGGCCTCAAGCTGCCGCAGGAAGTTGCCGGTGCGCTCTTCTCCCGCTATAGCCGCTCGACGAAAAGTTTACGCCGGACTTTCCTCGACGAATTCCTCGGCGATCCGGAGCTTGGCTTGAAAGACTTGCTCGGCGGGGAAAATCCGGCAACCGATGATAGCGCGGCCTTAAAAAAGGCGCGGGCGTTTTACGAACGCGTGCTGGTCGGCTATGGCGACGATTCGGTTGCCCAATTGGGCGGTGCGCATCTCGCCTGCGAAAATATTTCCAACGTCGCTGCCAAACTGCTCGAAGACGCTCGCATCGGCATCGCGCCGCTGGAGAAATCGACGCGCTACGTGCGCTTCGATCAAAAAGACGCTGCCAGCAATTATCTTTTTTATCGCGAGCCCAAAATCATGGCCTCGTCACATCGCGACGCCTATCTGGAAGTCATGAACCTGCTTTTCGAGACTTACTCGAAGCAGATGGAGCCCATGCTCGACTGTGTCGCACGGTCGTTGCCCATCGAGCAGTTGGAAGTCCGCGATCCTACTACCGGCAAGTCGCTGGCGTACGCCGAGGCGCAGAAAGACGAGCGGCTGCGCCGCTGGGCCGAGACTGCCTATCGCGCCACCGTACGCGCGCAAGCGTGCGATGTGCTGCGAAGCTACTTGCCGGCGGCGACACTGACGAATGTCGGCATGTTCGGCGCCGGCCAGGCGTTCGAGTATCTGATCAGCAAGTTTTATTCGCACGAATTGAGCGAAACAAAAGACCTAGGCAAGGCGATGCATGGCGAGCTCAATCGGCTTATTCCGTCCTTCGTGAAGAGAGCGCAGTTGAACGAATATCTTGCCGCGACCTCAGCCGCTGCCAACGCGCTGGCGTCTAAAGCAGCCAATGTCCGGCCGCTCGATACAAAGGAGCCGGTTGCGCTCATCGACTACGACGGCGCCGCCGAAGAAAAAATTATCGCCGCGATTCTTTATGCCCACTCGCGTCACCCACTCGAACAGCTTCGGCAGAGCGCAGCCAAGATGAACAGCGAAGAGCGGCACAAAATTCTCGGAGAATTGTTTGGAAAGCGGCGCCACCGCCGCGACAAGCTCAGCCGCGCCTTCGAGAACATTTATTACACCTTCGACATCCTCGGTAACCTCGGTCTCTACCGCGATCTTCACCGCCATAGAATTCTCACCCAGGAACGCCAGGACTTCACAACCGTGCACGGCTACGATACGCCACCGGAAATCGAAGAAGCAGACTTCAAGAGCGAATTCGACGCCTGCATGAAACGCGCGGCGGATTTATACGAGCAGATTTACCGCGATCTGCCGAGCGAAGCGCAATACGTCGTGCCGTTTGCATACAAGATTCGCTGGTACATGAAGATGAACCTGCGCGAAGCGCTGCACATGTGCGAATTGCGCACGATGCCCCAAGGCCATCCCGATTACCGCTTCATCTGCCAAGAAATGTGGCGCAAGATCCAGTCCGTCCACCCAGCACTGGCCGAAGCCGGAAAATTCATCGACTGGGGAAAATACCGCCTCGGCCGGTTGCAATCCGAAATGAGAACGGAGTTCAAGAAATCGACGATGGAAAAGCAAAAATAGAGCGGTGAAATGACGTAAGGAACAATTTGCTCAGAT